>NZ_JAWDIV010000017.1:0-176462 GCF_032464655.1 Rhizobium sp. 25PS6 | reverse complement strand
CTGATACGGCACAACGGCCGCAAATCAGACCTATTCGAACCGAAATGCCAACCGCTTGTTCGTCAGCTTCGACAGCTGCTGCAGGCGGCCGTCCAGGCGTTCGCCGGCGAAGTCGCGATACTCGGGAGGCACGACGAATTCGAGGTCGAGGTCCGGGCTCGATGATTTGCGGAAGATCAGGTTCTTGACGATGCCGGGCATCGAGGCCGAGAAGAGGTAGACGACGCGCAGCATGCCGCCGAGCAGCTTGGCGCGCTCGATGAGCTGTGGCGTGGCAATCTGCGCCAGCGGGCCGGTGGCGCCATCGTCATGCAGGCCTTCGAAACGGTAATAGTTGGAAAGCGCGATGAAAGCGCGGCCGGGATGGCTGATGCCGACGAAAGAAGAGTGGGCGATGACGTTCAGCGCCTGCAGGCCGCGATAGTCAGGATGGGCGCGCCAGCTGATATCGGCCAGCAGACAGGCGGCCTGACGGTAGCGGCTTTCCTCGTCGGTTTCCTGGATGCCGAAAAGGGGCATCATGCGGCCGGTCCATTCCGCCAGCTCGCGGGCATGCTCCGGCGAACGGGCACGCAGGATCGCCAGTTCGCCGGCGGCGGCAAGCAGCGGGTCCAGGCGGCGTTCGGACTCCGACAACAGCGAATAAAGATATCCCTCGCGCACACCCTGCGCCGAGAAGGAAATCACCGACGGCTTCATCGCGCTCAGCACTTCCTTCATGGCGATAGCGCCGAAGGGCAGCAGCGAACGGCGGTGCTTGGAAACGGCCTGCAGCGCCGGTTCCCTGGAATCGCGCGCGGTCACCTGTTCGAGGAACAGCATCATCGCTTCGAAAGACACCTCATAGCCCTGCATCATATGCAGCGGATAATGGGTGATTTCCATGTGCAGCTTGGCAATGTTTCGCCAGGTACCGCCGACGGCGTAGAAGGTGCGCCCCTCGCCTTTCGACAACAGCTTTGCCGTCTTCAGCTGCTTGCGGGCAAAGGTTTGAGCCTTGGAAAGCGAGCCGCCGGCATATTCCGACAGGCGCAGGCCGCCGAGCGGCAGCGTGATGCCCTTGCCGACCTCCTTGCCCTTGATATCGATCAACTCCAGCGAGCCGCCGCCGAGATCGCCGGCAATGCCGTCAGGATTATAGAAACCGCTGATGATACCGAGCGAGGCGAATTTCGCCTCCTCCTCGCCGGAGAGCACGCGGACCTTTCGGTTAAGGATGGTTTCTGCCTGATGGATGAAATCGGGACCGTTGCTCGCCTCGCGCGCGGCCGCCGTCGCCAGCACATACATGGTGGCGGCGCGCGCCTGGTCGGACAGAGCCTTGAAACGGTGTAGCGCCGCCAGAGCCCGGCTGACGCTGTCTTCATCCATCTTGCCGGTAAGGGCTACGCCCTTGCCGAGGCCACAGAGGACCTTTTCATTGAAGAGGACGGTCGGCGAACGGGACATGCCTTCGTAGACGACAAGACGAATCGAATTCGATCCAATATCGACGACGGAGACCGGGGCGATCCCCGGAAGGCGCCCCTGGGCTTCAGATTCAACCATTTAGGTCCAGTATTACTTGTTGTTGCGGCCTTCGAGCAGACCGGCGATCAGCTTCGGCGCACTGGACTTCAGAGCTTCACCACGGCCCGACAGGCTCGGATTGGTCATGAAATACTGCTGCGCATTGAACGGTTCTTCGCCCCTGCGCACTTCCATGCGACGCGACGTACCGTCGGGCAATATCTCGTAGCTTTGTTGATTGTCAATCACGTTGCCGAGCATAATCTGTGACAAGACCTGCTCGTGAACGGTGGGATTCGTCAGCGGAACCATGGTTTCGACACGGCGATCGAGGTTTCTTGGCATCATGTCGGCCGAGCCAATATAGACCAACGCCTTGTCGGACGGCAGACCGTGGCCGTTGCCGAAGCAGAAGATGCGGCTGTGTTCCAGGAAGCGGCCGACGATCGACTTGACGCGGATCTTTTCCGAAAGGCCGGGCACCTGCGGACGCAGGCAGCAGATGCCGCGCACGACGAGATCGATCTCGACGCCGGCATGGCTGGCGCGATAGAGTGCGTCGATGATGTCGGGATCGACAAGCGAATTCATCTTCATCCAGATCGCCGCCGGCGCACCGTTCCTGGCGTGCTGGACCTCTTCCTCGATGTGACGCAGGATGCGCGAGCGCATCGTATAGGGCGAGATCGCGAGCTTCATACCCGGTTCCGGCTCGCCGTAGCCGGTGATGAAGTTGAAGATGTTCGCCATGTCGTGGGCGATGACGGGATTGCAGGTGAAGTAGGAGAGATCGGTATAGATCTTCGCGGTGATCGGGTGATAGTTGCCGGTTCCGAGATGGCAATAGGTGCGCAGTTTGCCATCCTCGCGACGGACGACCAGCGACATCTTGGCGTGGGTCTTGAGCTCGATGAAGCCGAAGACGACCTGGACGCCGGCGCGCTCGAGGTCGCGCGCCCAACGGATGTTTGCCTCTTCGTCGAAGCGGGCCTTGAGCTCGACCAGCGCCGTCACCGACTTGCCGGCTTCGGCGGCATCGATCAGCGCGCGAACGATCGGGCTGTCGTTGGAGGTGCGATAAAGCGTCTGCTTTATCGCCAGGACGTCAGGATCGCGCGCAGCCTGGAGAAGAAACTGGACCACGACGTCGAAGGATTCGTAGGGATGATGGACGACCATGTCCTTTTCGCGGATGGCGGCGAAGCAATCGCCGGCGTGCTCGCGGACGCGCTCGGGAAATCGCGCATTGTAGGGGGCAAAGCGCAGATCGTCGCGCGGCGCCTTGGTGATCTCCGACAGCGTGTTCAGCGCCAGAAGACCCGGCAGAACGGCGACGCGGTTGTCTGGGATGCTCAGCGCCTGGACAACGAACTGGCGTAGCGACGCCGGCATTTCCGAATCGGTCTCGATGCGGATGACCTTGCCGCGGCGGCGGCGTTTCAGCGCCGTTTCGAAGAAGCGGACGAGATCCTCGGCCTCTTCCTCGACTTCGATATCGCTGTCACGGATGACGCGGAACGTACCGGAGCCCTGCACCTCGTAACCCGGGTAGAGCCGATGGATGAAGATGTTGGCGACATCTTCCAGCGTGATGTAGCGGATTGTGTTTCCATCATCCGGCAGGCGGACAAAGCGGTCGAGCGCCACCGGCAGGCGCAGCAGCGCCGTCATCGGCTCGCGGCCGTTCTTGCTGACGAGCTGCAGACCGATCGAAAAGCCGAGATTCGGAATGAAGGGGAACGGATGGGCGGGATCGATCGACAGCGGCGTCAGCACCGGGAAGATCGCCTGTTCGAATTCGGCGGCCAGCCACTGGCGGTCGCCCTCGCTCAGGGCGCCGGGGCGCACGATCAGGATGTCTTCCTTGGCGAGATATTGTTGCAGCACGGCGAGCGAGGCCTGCTGCTCCATCTGCAGATGGTCGATCTCCTGCAGGATGGAATCGAGCTGCTCGGCCGGCGTCTTGCCGTCCGGGCTGCGGATGGCAATATTCTGGCGTATCTGGCCTTCGAGGCCGGCGACACGCACCATGAAGAACTCGTCGAGGTTGGCGGCCGAGATCGACAGGAAGCGGACACGCTCGAGCAACGGATGCTCGGTATTCAGCGTTTCTTCCAGGACACGGCGATTGAACTGCAGCCAGGAGAATTCTCGGTTGATGAAGCGCTCGGGGCTCTTGAGCAGCTCTTCAAGCGCGGGGGTGTTGTCGTTGATTTCCGGAGTGAGTTCCTGATGTTCTGCGACTGCACTATCCATGGTCCGCTTACCCCGTTTTCAATCGCCAAAGGCAATTATATCAGTTTGACGACGGAACTGTGACAGTCAATCGGCCGGTTCCGAATTTCCCAATTCATTCAATACTTCGGCAGCAAGAGACCGGGTAATTTTCGTGCCCCGCGACAGGGCCAGCCGGTCAAGCCTTTCGACGATTGTCTGGGCCGCGTTCAGCGACCGCTCCATCCGGTTCACGATATAAAGCACGAGTTTGTCATCAATATAAAGCTGCCGGTCGGCGAAGAGCTTGACGATCACCTGCGACAACAGCGCCTCATCGGGTTCGCCGATCTCGACGACGGTTGCCGCTTTCAGGCGCGAGCGCAGATCGGGCAGCGAAACCGGCCACGACATCGGCCAGAGACGGCTGGTGATCAACAGGCTGGTACCGTTTTCGCGGACGCTGTTGATGACGTGAAAGAGCGCATTGTCGTCGAAGCCAAGGCGGTCGGCGTCCTCGAACAGCACCGGGCCGGCGGCAGCGACAACCGCCGCGTCCGAGCCAGGCTCGGGGTGGATGTCGACGGCGCCGCTCAATTCCCGCCAGATGCGGGCGAGATGCGATTTTCCCGAGCCGACGGGGCCGGCGAGCACGACCACCGGCGATGGCCATGCCGGCCAGGCATCGACGATCGAAACTGCGGCGGCGAGCCGCTCCGAGATCAGGAGGTCGTCGCGCCCGCTTGCGGCATCGTGCGAAAAGACCAGCGGCAGCTGCTCTCCGGCCTTGCGCTTCGGATCAGCATTTTTCACGTCATTCATTGGGAACTGATTTCGTCTTCCGGGCACTGCCACTCGGCGACCCGCCAAAATAAAGATCGCTCTGAAGGTAGCGTGAAAGTGCGAAACGAACAAGGACGCCGACGGCCGCCGCCGCCGGCACGGCGACCAGAAGCCCGACGAAACCGAAGAGCGCGCCGAAGGCAAAGAGCGCAAACATCAGCCAGACCGGATGCAGGCCAACGCTGGAGCCGACGAGCTTCGGCTGCAGAATGTTGCCTTCGAGGAACTGACCGCTGAAGAAGACGACGAGCACCAGGCCGATCCACGGATAATCCGGCCAGAACTGCACAAGCGCGACGCCGACCGCCAGCACGAGACCAACCATCGAGCCGACATAGGGAATGAAGCTGATCATGCCGGCGAAGAGGCCGATCAGCAGCCCGAAATTCAGCCCCACGAGAGAGAGGCCGACGGCATAATAAATGCCGAGTATGAGGCAGAGCGAGCCCTGGCCGCGGATGAAACCGGCGATTGCCTGGTCGATCTCCTTGGCGATCTGGCGGACATCGCTGACATAATCGCGCGGGATCCACTGATCGACCTTGGCAACCATGCGGTCCCAATCAAGCAGGATGTAAAAGGCAACGACGGGGGTGACGACGAGCAGCGATATGACGTCGACGATCGCCTTGCCTGAATTCCAGATCTGCGCAAAGAGCCCGGTGAGGAAGCCCATGCCTTCCGACAGGATGCCCGAGAGATTGTCCTTGATCGTGCCCACTTGGTTCTCAACCCAGTCCGGCAGCAGCGAATTCTGCGCCTGCGCGATGAACTGCTGTAATTGGCTGATATAACCCGGCAGACGTTGAGCGAAATCGTTAAACTGGCTGATCAGCACCGGAATGAGGATCATCAGCGCCAGCGCGAAGACGATCACGAAAGCGACGAGAATGCCGATGGTCGCCATCATGCGGCTCAGTCCCAGCCGCTGCAACCTATCTGCCACCGGATCGAGGAAATAGGCGATCGCCATGCCGGCGACGAAGGGCAGCAGGATCGAGCTGAAGACATAGAGAAAGACGATGAAGAAGACGAGCACCACCAGCCAGAAGAAAATCTGACGCTTGAGACTGTTGCCGCTGACTTGCTGTGGCATTGCTTCCCCGCTGATCGCTCGCCGCCGTCTGACGCCGCATCCGATCCGAAGCGGCCATTGAGCACATAGGATGCAGGCGCAAAGATGGTCAACCCTGTCGCGCCAAATCCCGGAAAGGCCGGAAGAAGACGCGGGAAATTGGGGGCTTTCGCCATGCAGCGCTTGCATAAAAGCCCCTGTCATGCAATTGCGACCGGCAGATGACGCGGCACGTTTGCCGCCTGAAATAGCCATCGGAGACCAGCATGAGCCAGTCTGGGAAAAACGGCCTGACATATAGCGATGCGGGCGTCGACATCGATGCCGGCAACCTCCTCGTCGAGAAGATCAAGCCGGCGGTGCGCTCGACCCGCCGTCCCGGCGCCGACGGCGAGATCGGCGGCTTCGGCGGGCTTTTCGATCTCAAGGCGGCAGGCTTTACCGATCCGGTTCTCGTCGCCGCCAATGACGGCGTCGGCACCAAGCTGAAGATTGCGATCGACGCCGACTATCACGACACCGTCGGCATCGACCTCGTCGCCATGTGCGTCAACGATCTCGTGGTACAGGGCGCCGAGCCGCTGTTCTTCCTCGATTATTTCGCGACCGGCAAGCTCGACCCCGACCAGGGTGCGGCCATCGTCGGCGGCATTGCCGCCGGCTGCCGCGAGGCCGGCTGCGCGCTGATCGGCGGCGAGACCGCCGAAATGCCCGGCATGTATTCCTCCGGCGATTACGATCTCGCGGGCTTTGCCGTCGGTGCTGCCGAACGCGGCAAGCTCCTGCCATCAGGCGATATTGCCGAGGGTGACGTGATCCTCGGCCTCGCCTCCTCCGGCGTCCATTCCAACGGTTTCTCGCTGGTGCGCAAGATCGTCGAACTGTCCGGCCTCGATTGGGATGCGCCGGCGCCGTTCACAGCAGACAAGAAGCTCGGCGAAGCCCTGCTCGAGCCGACCCGTATCTATGTGAAGCCGCTCCTGAAGGCGATCCGCGAGACCGGCGCCATCAAGGCGCTGGCGCACATTACCGGCGGCGGCTTCCCGGAAAATATTCCGCGCGTGCTGCCGAAGCATCTGGCGGCCGAGATCGATCTTGCCGCCGTCAAGGTGCCGCCGGTGTTTTCATGGCTCGCCAAGACGGGCGGCGTCGAATCCAAGGAAATGCTGCGCACCTTCAACTGCGGCGTCGGCATGATCGCCGTCGTTGCCGGCGAGAATGTCGCGGCAGTTTCCGCCGCACTCGAAGCCGAAGGCGAGACGGTTGTCACGCTCGGCCGCATGATCGCTCGCGACGAGGGCGCTGCCGGCACGGTCTACAAGGGCACGCTTGCCATATGAGCTCGCCGCGCAAACGCGCCGTCGTCTTCATATCAGGCAGCGGCTCCAACATGATGGCGCTGGTTGCGGCGGCAAAGGCAGCCGACTATCCGGCCGAGATCGTCGGGGTGATCTCCGACAAGACGGATGCCGGCGGGCTTGCCAAGGCGGCTGCCGAAGGCATCGCCACCTTCGCCTTTCCCCGCAAGGACTATGCCAGCAAGGACGCGCACGAAGCGGCGATCTTTTCGGCGCTCGACGAGCTTAAACCCGACATTCTCTGCCTGGCAGGCTATATGCGGCTGCTGACGGCGACCTTCATCCAGCGTTACGAAGGCCGGATGCTCAATATCCACCCTTCCCTGCTGCCGCTGTTTCCCGGCCTGCATACACATCAGCGTGCGATCGACGCCGGCATGCGGATCGCCGGCTGCACGGTGCATTTCGTCACCGAAGGCATGGATGAGGGGCCGGTGATCGGCCAGGCGGCCGTACCGGTTCTTTCCGGCGACACGGCCGAAAGCCTTGCTGCACGTGTGCTCACCGTCGAACACCAGATCTACCCGCAAGCGCTGCGGCTCTTTGCCGAAGGCCGTGTGATGATGGAAGGCGGCAGGGCCGTCGGCGCTGAGGCCTCGACCGCTGTGCCCAAGGCTCAGCTGATTTCACTGATCGGCGATCACGCTTAAGCGCATCGCCACGTGACGCGCTTCAGACTGGTGACAAAATCGGCCAGCTTGCCGCCTGGTTCGAATGGCCGCCCCTCATCCGGCTGCCGCCACCTTCTCCCCGTAAACGGGGCGAAGGGACCATGCCGCAACCTCTCCGATTCCAGCAACCTTTCGTATGGCACGTCCCCTCGCCCCGTTTACGGGGAGAGGGTTAGAGTGAGGGGCAGCCATCTCTCATTGTTTATCCATGTCGTCGTTCCAAAATCGCACTTTTGGGCGACATGCATTAAGCCGCCAGGGCCCGCAACGGATGCAACGTGCCGTCGCTGTAGACGAAGCGGCCGGCGCGGAAGGTGGCGCGGATGCGGTTGATATCGCCCGGCTCGACCACGACCAGATCGGCGCGCTGGCCGATGGCGATCGCGCCACGATCCAACAATCCGGCCGAGCGGGCCGCATTGCTGGTCGCCATGGCAACGGCTGCCGGCAAGCCACCTTCCACCATATCGGCAAGCTTGAAGATGCCGGGCACGAAGGCGGCCGGATGATAATCGGCGGCGATGATGCTCAGCAGGCCGGCGCTTGCGGCATCGAGCGCGCTGAGATTACCCGACATCGACTGGCCGCGCAGCGCGTTCGGCGCGCCCATCAGCGTCCAGAGACCGCGGCGGCGCGCTTCCTCCGCTGCAGGTGCGGTGACCGGAAACTCGCTGATGGTGACGCCGAGATCATGCATCTCGGCGACTTTTTCGACGCTGTCATCGTCATGCGAGGCAAGCGACAGCTTGTGCTTCAGCGACAGCGCGACGATCTCCTTCAGCTTGGCCTCGATGTCACGATTGCTGCGCATGGCGATGCGCTTGGCAACGATCTCTGCCGCCATTTCCTCGGAGATGGCGCGGCGCTCGGAAATGCTGAGGATGTAGCTCTGCAGGTTGTTGTACTGGCCCTGGCCCGGCGTGTGGTCGGTCAGCGAAACCATGGCGATCTGATCGGCACTCAGCAGGCGCTCGAGTGCTGCGGCTGCACCGACATTGGTGATTTCGTAGCGGGCGTGGACGCGGTGGTCGATCAGCAGGTCGTCACGCAGGCGGTTGATGCCTTCGATCACCGCCGATGTCGTCTCCAGCGAGCGGACGTGGCCGTAGACGCTTTCGGTCGCGAAGGAGACGGCGGCAAACGCCGTCGTGACACCGGCAGCGGCAAGCTTCTTGTCGAGTTCGTGGATGCCGAAATCGATCGGCATCGTCGCGTTCGGCCGCGGGGCAATCTCGCGCTCGATCATATTCCCGTGGAGATCGACGAAGCCCGGCATCAGCAGCCGCCCGCCGCCATCGATCACAGCACCTGCGACCGGCTCCGCCCTGATCTCGGCGATGACCCCATCCTCAACACGCACGGAACCTTCACTCACCACCTCGTCTGGGAGAACGAGGGTGAAATTGCCGAGCCACATGGGCTTTCTCCTGACCGCATCCGATGATTGACAAACCGCAGCGCATAGAACCGCTTCGTGACAACTGCATGAAGAACTTCCAAACTTCTTACCCTTTCCGTTCTTGCTTCGCCATACTTGACCAATCAGTTGACCAAGTTTTGACATAACATTATATTAGAGACAAAGTGGACGGTGGCCATGACGATCAAAGTGAAAGTGGCAGAGGCAAAAACGCATCTTTCGGAGCTTCTGACAAAGGTGGAAGCAGGCGAAGATGTGGTGATATCACGCGGCAACAACGCGGTCGCCCGCATGATCAAGATCGATGACCGTCGCCAGAGGCTCGACGCCATCCGTGCACTCCGCAGCGAACGGGCAGAACGCGCCGGAGCAACCGCGGCTGAAATTCAAGCCTGGCGGCGCGAAGGCCAGCGCTGATGCCGTTCGTGGTTGATGCTTCTGTTGCGGCGGCTTGGTTGCTTGCCGATGAGGAAAGCCGGACTGCCGAAGAAGCCTTGTCGTTTCTCGAAACGGAAGATGCCTTGGTGCCCGATCTCTTCTGGCATGAGATACGCAACATCCTGTTGACCGCGGAACGGCGGAAACGCATCTCCAACGAGGATGTGCTCGCTTGTCTCATGCGGCTCACCAGCCTGCCGCTGCGCACTGTCTCAAGCGAAGACCATCTTCCGATCTTACGACTTGCCGGAAAATATCAACTATCGGCCTCTGACGCCGCTTATCTGGCGCTTGCGGTCGCAGAGAACGTATCGCTTGCGACGCTGGACGCCAGATTGGAGCGTGCCGCGTCAGCGGAAAGTCTCACCTTCGGGCGGGGTTAGAGCCTTTCCTGGTCAGATTGCAGCATTCTGTTGGCTCAAACGGAGTCGGATGGTCGACCGGCCGGCGCGCGTCGTAGCCAAGCTCTACGGCCAAGCCGGCCGGTCGATCAGCCGGCCCGTTTCAGCCAACCCGAAGGGCCGGGCATCTTTCCACCAGGATCAAAGGCGATCGGCTCGGACGTACCAAGAGGTATGCCCTTCGCCAATCGCCTCTGCCCTGACGAAAACCTGCTCCGGCAGAATGCTACAATCTGACCAGGAAAGGCTCTAAGAAAGCGTTCCCCTGTTCAACAGCGCCCATTGCAGAAGCACGATCGTCTTGACGTCGAAGATCTCGCCGGTTTCGATCATCGCTGCCGCCTCGTCGAGCGGGATCTCGAGGACTTCGATGTCCTCATGTTCCTCGTCCAGGCCACCGCCTTCGGCCACGCGGTCGGCGGTATCGACGAGGGCTGCGAAGAAATGCACGACTTCGGTGACAGCACCCGGCGACGTATAGGATTTGAACAGGAAGCGCGCATCGCGCAGGCGATAGCCGGTCTCCTCCATCGCCTCGCGACGGATTGCCGCTTCGGGGTGGTCGTCGTCGAGAAGGCCGGCCGGCACCTCGATCATCCAGGCCGGATCGCCGTTGAGATGAACGGCGAGGCGGAATTGGCGGACGAGAACGACGAGGTCGCGCTTCGGATCATAAAGAAGGATGCAGGCGGCCGGCGTGCGGTGATAGACTTCCCGCTTCAACCGCTGGGTTGCGCCCTTGCGATCGATATAGTCGAGGAGGTAGCTGCTCAGCCGCGTCCACCCATTCGACAGGGTTTCCTCGCCGGCGATCTTCACGCGTGATTTCGGCTGCATCATGCTGCGTCCCTGCGAAGCCAGACCTTGTTGTCGTGCACGGCCGCCCCGCCATAAGGCGCGACGGGGTCGGCGCCGGTCAAGACGTTGATGCCCTCGCCGTCGACATGCGCCTTGTTCGGCCAAAGCCCCTCGGCGATCAGCACGCCGGATTTGACTTCGGTGGTGATGCGGGCGTGGATGCGCAGATCGCCGCGGCTGTTGCCGATGCGCACAAGATCGCCATGCGCGATGCCATTGGCTTCGGCATCGGCCGGATTGATCATCACTTCAGGGCGGCCTTCCTTCTGGCGGGAGGTCTTGGTCTCGGAAAAGCTCGAATTCAGGAAGTTGCGCGCCGGCGAGGTGGCGAGCCGGAAGGGATGTTCGGAATCGGCGACTTCAATGACATCGACCTGATCAGGGAAAGCCGGAAGCGCGGCATGCGGCCCGAGCACGCCGATAGAAGCCGGGGGTTTGTTCGGCGCCGGCTGATCGATCCAGTCCGGGCGGAAATGGAACTTGCCATCCGGATGGGCAAAACCGTTCAGATAATGCGCCTCCTCGAAAGCGGGTTGACGATCGAACCATTTGTGTTCGAGGAAATGGTCGTAATCCGGCAGGCCGCTCGATTCCAGAATGCGGTCGACCATCTCCCGGGCAGTGAAGCCGAAGCCGGGGCGATCGGCGACGCCGAGGCGTTTTGCCAGTTCCTCGATGACGAAGAGATTGGTGCGCACGGTTGGCGGCGGCTCGACCAGTTTCGGCCCCAGCAGGATATGGTTCTGGCCGCCGGCGCGGTAGATGTCGTCGTGCTCGACGAACATCGTCGCGGGAATGACGATATCGGCGATCTCGGCCGTTTCGGTCATGAACTGCTCGTGCACGGCAACGAAAAGATCGTTGCGGGCAAAGCCGCGCCTGACGAGGCGCTGCTCGGGGGCGATGTTGGCGGGATTGGTGTTCTGGATCAGCATCGATGTCACCGGGCCGCGATGGCGCAGCGCGACAGCGTCACCGGTCAGCACTCGGCCGATCTGGGATTGATCGAGCATGCGGATATCCGCATCCTTCATCGACCGGCCGATCAGTTCCGCATTGTTCAAGCGGAAGATGTCGCTGTTCGAATGGAAGGCGCCGCCGCCTTCATATTGCCAGGAGCCGAGGACGGTGGCAATCGAGGCCGCCGCATGCATGGCGACCGCGCCGTTGCGCTGGCGGGTGAAGCCATAACCCAGGCGGAAGAAGGTCTTCTTCGTCGTGCCGACGAGGCTGGCGAAGGCTTCGATCTCCTCGACCGAAAGGCCGGTGACGGCAGCGGCCCATTGCGGCGTCTTGGTTTTCAGATGCGCTTCGAGACCCTCGGGATCATCGGCATATCTCGCCATGTATTCGCGGTCGGCGTAACCGTCGCGGAAGGCGATGTGCATGACGGCGCAGGCGAGCGCGGCGTCGGTGCCTGGCCTGACGACAAGCGCCATGTCGGCCTGCTTCATCGTCGGATTGTCGTAAATGTCGATGACGACGATCTTCGCGCCGCGCTCCTTGCGCGACTTGATGGCGTGGGTCATCACATTGACCTGGGTCGACACCGCGTTGGTGCCCCAGATGACGACGCAATCGGTGCGGCCCATCTCGCGCGGATCGGGACCGCGCAGCGTGCCGGTCGCCATGGTGAAGCCGGTCCAGGCGGGGTTGGTGCAGATCGAGGAGAAGAAGCCGGAGTAACGCTTGGCATGACGCAGGCGATCGATGGAATCGCGCTGCACCCAGCCCATGGTGCCGGCGTAAAAATAGGGCCAGATCGCTTCGCTGCCGTCCCTTGCCTCGGACTTCACAAAGGCTTCGGCGATCTCATCCAGCGCATCGTCCCAGGAAATCTGCTGCCACTGCCCTGCCCCCTTGGCGCCGGTGCGACGCAACGGATGCATCAGGCGGTCGGGATGGTAGAGCCGCTCGGCATAACGGGCGACCTTGGCGCAGATCACGCCCGAGGTGTAGGAATGATCGCGCGCGCCGCGCACACGGCCGATGCGGCCATCCTCCGATATCTCGACCTCCAGCGCGCATGTGGAGGGACAGTCATGCGGACAGGCCGTGTGCCCTACCCTGTTGTCCGACTTCGGGGATTTGGCGTGGATGGGGGTCGCAATGTTCATGGCATTTGTATATTCCAAGGCTTGCACGGCCAAAAGCCACAAAAATTCCTCATGACGCGAATTCATACGGACATCAGCGAAAATGAACTACCGCCACATTTATCACGCGGGCAACTTTGCCGATGTGCTGAAACATGTCGTGCTGACGCGGCTGATCCGCTACATGCAGAAGAAGGATGGCGGGTTCCGCGTGCTCGATACGCATGCCGGCATCGGGCTCTACGACCTCTCCTCCGAAGAAGCGCAGAAAACCGGCGAATGGCTCGATGGCATCGGCAAGCTGATGGAGGCAGAACTCGGCCCTCAGGTCTCTGAACTGCTGGAGCCCTACCTCTCGGCGATCCGCGAACTCAATCCTGAGGGCGGCATCCGTTTCTATCCCGGTTCGCCGAAACTTGCGCGCATGCTGTTCCGGCCGCAGGACCGGCTGTCGGCGATGGAACTGCATCCCGAGGACTTCGCCCGGCTGCACCGGCTGTTTGAGGGCGATCACCACGCCCGCATTACCGAGCTCGACGGCTGGCTGGCGCTCGGCGCGCATCTGCCACCGAAGGAGAAGCGCGGCATCGTGCTCGTCGATCCGCCCTTCGAGGAAGAGGACGAATATCAGCGGCTGGCCGAGGGGCTGGAAAAGGCCTATCGGCGCTTCCCCGGCGGCACCTATTGCCTGTGGTATCCGATGAAGAAGGGCGCGCCGATCAAGGAATTCCACGAGACCCTGCAGGCGCTCGACATCCCGAAAATGCTCTGCGCCGAACTCGCCGTTCGCAGCGATCGCGGCATCACGGGACTGACGGGCTCAGGCCTCGTTATCGTCAACCCACCCTTCACTCTGAAGGACGAGTTGCACCAGTTGCTGCCGGCATTGAAGGACCATCTGGCGCAAGACCGCTTCGCCTCGCACCGCGCCTTCTGGCTGCGCGGCGAGAACAAGGCGGTCAAGGACGATTGACCAGCCAATCGCCTTCAGGAATAGTCCGCGCCGCCGCAGTCCACAACCTTATCAGGTGTCCCATGAAGCTCCTTTGTTCGCCCGCCTCGCCCTATTCCAACAAGGTGCGGATGGCCGCGCATTTTCTGGGGCTGGAGCTGAACGCCATCCGGGTCGATACCAATACCGCACCGGCGATCCTGGTGGACAACAATCCGCTCGGCAAGATCCCGACGCTGCTGACCGATGACGGGGTCTCGATATACGACAGCGTGGCGATCATGCATTATTTCGACCGGCTGACGAAGGGCGGGCTCTACCCTTCCAAGAAGGGCAAGCGCACGGATGCGGAAATCCTCGAAGCGCTCTGCGACGGCATCTGCGACTGCCTGCTGGCGATCGTCTACGAGCGGCGCTTCCGCGACGAGGAAAAAATTCATCAGCCATGGATCGACCGGCAGTGGAAGAAGGCGACGAGCGGGCTCGCTCATCTCAGCGCCAACCCGCCGAAAACAGGCAAGAACCTCAATGGCGGACATTTCGCGCTGGCCGCGACGCTCGACTATCTCGAGCTGCGCTTCAAGGACCAGTGGGAAGCCGATCATGCGCCGCTGATCGACTGGCTTGCCCAGTTCGAGAAAAAATTCCCTGCCCACCGCGAGCTCAAGTCTGAGGGCTGAGCGGGCTCAACGTCTGGAGAGACAGGCGGACAGCAAAAAGCCGGGCGACGTGCCCGGCTTTTCCATGTTCGGATATTCGACCAGCTTAGAACTTGACGCCGATACCGAGCTTGACGCTGTTCTCGTCGTAACCGCGCGAGAAGCTGCCGGAGTCGAGGTCGTAGTCCTTGCTCTGGTAGTCGGTGTAGCGATATTCCAAGCGCGTCGTGATGTTGTTGGTCACGAAGGCTTCGACGCCGGCGCCGACCGTATAGCCGAAGTTCGTCTTGCTTTCGTCCGAAGTGTCGTCGGAAACCTTGACGTCGCCGATGGCGAGACCGGCCGTGCCGTAGAGCAGGAAGGGGTTCATGTCGTAGCCGACGCGGCCACGGACGGAGCCGTTCCAGCCATACTTGTTCTCGACGCCGCCCGAGGAGACGTCGTCGCCGCTGTAGCCGAGATCGGATTCAACGCCGTAAACGATCTGGCCCTGCTGCCAGTTGTAGCCGGTAAAGACCTGGCCGCCGAAACCGTAGGTGTGGCGATCGGAACCGAAGTCACCCATGTTATAGGTGCCGGCGCCGCCGAGGTAGAAACCTTCCCAGCTGCCGGCCGGCTTGACTGGAGCTTCCTGGGCGACCGGTGCTTCCGGAACCTGGTCGACGGCATCGGCCGCCTGAGCTGCCGAGACGCCCGCAATTGCAAAAACGGAGGCCATGAGGCCAGCAATGAGTACACGCATACTTAGTCTCCTTTCAGTCCCGCGCCGCTTGTCAACTGTCTATCAGTGAAGCATTGGCGGGATATTGCCAGATGTCCCTTCCGGATCGAGATTGAAATTGGAACTGAAATGCGGATTTGAAAGAGCCAAATTGTGATATCATTGTGGCTACGCCATGGCTGAAATTCGATGTTGCTTTGGCGCAACATACACTTTGTTAACCCTACTGAATAGTTAAACTTAAAATACTTATTTTAGGAAATCGCATTCTTAAATAATACATAGAATATCCGGCTCCCGGACGCAACCGCAACGGCCTATTTATATAATCTCCGTCGGCCCCTATATAGTCTGCGGACAGACTCGCGGGATCAGAAGGCAAGATTTTGAACCACAAAAGACTTCGCTCGGCCCTTATAACAGGGGCCGCCAAAAGAATAGGCCGGGCAATCGCCGAAGACCTTGCTGCAAATGGCTTTTCCGTTGCGATCCACGCGAACGGCTCCATCGGTGAGGCCGAAGAGCTGGTGGCGGAATTGCGGCGAAAGGGACAAAGGGCGGTCGCGCTGCAGGCCGATCTTAGCGATCTCGGCGAAACGGGCGCGTTGGTCGCGAAGGCGTCGGAAGCGCTCGGGCCGCTCGATCTGCTCGTCAATAATGCGTCGGTCTTCCAGTATGATTCAGCGCGTAGTTTCAATGCCGCCACATGGGCATTGCACTTCGACCTGCATGTCCGTGCGCCCTCTATCCTTGCGGCGGCCTTCGCGCAGCAGGTGCCCGCTGAGGCAGCGGGGCTGATCGTCAATATCATCGACCAGCGGGTTTGGGCGCTGAGGCCCAGCTTCTATTCCTATACCCTCTCCAAATCCGCGCTGTGGACGGCGACGCAGACGCTTGCACAGGCATTGGCGCCACGCATCCGCGTCAATGCCATCGGCCCCGGCCCCTCGATGCCGAGCGAACGACAGAAGATGGAGGACTTCCAAGCGCAGGTCTCAGCCCTTATCTTGCAGCGAGGGCCGGCGCTGGAAGAATTCGGACAAACGATTCGCTTCCTTTACGACACGCCCTCGATCACCGGCCAGATGATTGCCCTCGACGGCGGCCAGCACCTTGCGTGGCAGACGCCCGATGTGGCGGAGATTACGGAATGAACGGACGAAAGCTGCCGGATGGCGGCGTTCTCTACGACGACACGGACGAGAGCGAAGACGATATCGAGGTGGAAGGCGACGCTTCCGTCGCCGCGCCGCTTGCGGCGACGGTCGATTGGAATGCGGGCAGCCTCAATGAAACCGGACTCCTCGGCGCGGACCTGATCGGCGAATTCGTCAAGCGGCTGCCGAACAGCCCCGGCGTCTACCGCATGTTCAATGCCGAGGGCGACGTGCTCTATGTCGGCAAGGCGCGCAGCCTGAAGAAGCGGGTCAACAATTACGCGGTCGGCCGCGTGCATTCCAACCGCATCGCCCAGATGGTGCGCCAGACGGCGAACATGGAATTCGTGACGACGCGCACGGAAACCGAAGCGCTGCTCTTGGAAGCGAATCTGATCAAGCGCTTGCGGCCGCGCTTTAATGTGCTTTTGCGCGACGACAAGTCCTTTCCCTATATCCTCATCACCGGCGACCACCGGGCGCCAGCAATCTTCAAACATCGTGGTGCGAGAGCGCGAAAGGGCGACTATTTCGGACCTTTTGCTTCGGCCGGCGCGGTCGGACGGACGATCAACTCGCTGCAGCGCGCCTTCCTGATCCGCACCTGCACCGACAGCGTCTTCGAAACGCGCACGCGACCCTGCCTGCTCTACCAGATCAAGCGCTGTTCCGGGCCGTGCACCCACGAGATCAGCGATCAGGGTTACGGCGAACTGGTGCAGGAGGCGAAGGACTTCCTGTCCGGCAAGAGCCAGAAGGTGAAGTCGCATATGGCCGAGGCGATGAACCAGGCGGCCGAGGATCTCGACTTCGAGCGGGCGGCAATCTATCGCGATCGCCTGGCGGCATTGTCGCATGTGCAGAGCCACCAGGGCATCAATCCGGCCGGCGTCGAGGAGGCTGACGTCTTCGCCATCCACCATGAAGGCGGCATCTCCTGCATCCAGGTGTTCTTCTTCCGCACCGGCCAGAACTGGGGCAACCGCGCCTATTTCCCGAAGGCCGATCCGCAGCTTTCGAGCGCCGAAGTGCTGAACTCGTTCCTCGCGCAGTTCTACGACGACAAGCCGGTGCCGAAGCAGATCATGCTGTCGCAGACGGTGGAGGAGCTGGAGCTGCTTGCCGCCGCACTCAGCGAAAAAGCCGGCCACAAGGTTTCCATTCTGGTGCCGCAACGCGGCGAGAAGCGCGATCTGGTCGACCATGTCGTCGGCAATGCACGCGAGGCGCATGGGCGAAAGCTTGCCGAGACGGCGTCGCAGTCGCGGCTGCTCGAAGGTTTCAAGGAAACGTTCGGGCTTGCCTATGCACCGCAGCGCATCGAGATCTACGACAACTCACATATCATGGGCACCAATGCCGTCGGCGGCATGGTGGTCGCGGGGCCGGAAGGTTTCGTCAAGAACCAGTACCGCAAGTTCAACATCAAATCGACCGACATCACGCCCGGCGACGACTTCGGCATGATGAAGGAGGTGATGACGCGGCGGTTCTCGCGGCTGATCAAGGAGGAAGGCATTCCTGACCGGACGGCGCAGGTGGCCACGCCCGATGCAGCCGACATGCCCTTTCCGACCTGGCCCGATGTGATCCTCATCGATGGCGGCCAGGGGCAGATGACGGCGGTGCGCGCCATCCTTGCCGAACTCGGCATCACCGACAGCGTGACGGCGATCGGCATCGCCAAGGGCGTCGACCGCGATGCCGGGCGCGAACGCTTCTTCCCGGCCGGACGCGAGAGCTTCACGCTGCCGCCGCGCGATCCGGTGCTCTACTTTATCCAGCGCATGCGCGACGAAGCGCACCGTTTCGCGATCGGCTCACACCGGGCGCGGCGCAAGAAGGAAATGATCAAGAACCCGCTCGACGAGATCGGCGGCATCGGGCCGTCGCGCAAACGCGCGCTGCTCCAGCATTTCGGCACGGCAAAGGCGGTTTCGCGCGCAGCCCTGTCCGACCTGATGGCGGTGGAAGGCATATCGGAAGCCGTCGCCAGGCAGGTCTATAACCATTTCCACGACGACGCCGCGAAATAACCGGCGTCCGTCGCAAATTCCACGCAAAGGCGGTGAAAAGACAGAAAGAATGTTGACGGTCCGCGGCCAAAGCCGTCATCTACCGCATCGGCCCGAGCATGATGCGGAGGTTCTAAAGTGTTACAGCGTCCTTGGCTCGTCTGAAAAGGCGCGCGGCGCTGTAGCGGTGCATCAATTCAGAGAAACGATCCCATGGCATCGCGTGCGTACAGCATTCCCAATCTCCTGACCTACGGCCGTATCCTCGCCGTACCGCTGATCGTTCTCTGCTTCTTCATCGAGGGCAGGCTGTCGATCAGCAATACGGCGCGTTGGGTGGCGCTGTGGATCTTCGTCATCGCTTCGCTCACCGATTTCCTCGACGGTTATCTCGCGCGCATCTGGAACCAGACGTCGAATATCGGCCGCATGCTCGACCCGATCGCCGACAAGCTGCTGGTCGCCTCGATCCTCCTCCTGGTCGCGGCCGACCAGACGATCGCCGGCTGGTCGATCTGGGCGGCGATCACCATTCTCTGCCGCGAGATCCTGGTGTCGGGCCTACGCGAATATCTGGCGGCGCTGAAGGTCAGCGTGCCGGTGACGCGGATCGCAAAGTGGAAGACGACGCTGCAGCTTGTCGCCATCGCCTTCCTGCTCGCCGGCCCTGCCGGCGACGAGATTTTCCCCTATACGACGCAGACCGGCATCGCGCTGCTGTGGATCGCGGCGCTGCTGACGATCTATACCGGCTACGACTATTTCCGCGCCGGGGTGAAACATATCGTGGATGATGAAGAATGACGCGACTTGTCTATTTCGCCTGGGTGCGCGAGCGCATCGGCAAGGGCGAGGAGGAGATCGACCTCCCCTCCTCCGTCGTCACCGTCGCCGATCTCTTGAATCATTTGAAGACGCTGGGCGAAGAATATGAGACCGCACTTCAATATCCCGACGTGATCCGCGTGGCGCTCGACATGGAGCATGTCGAGCATGACGAACCGATATCAGGCGCACGTGAAATCGGGATATTTCCGCCGATGACGGGTGGATAGGGCGGTGACCATGATGCCGTGTCGCTACCCCCCTCTGCCCTGCCGGGCATCTCCCCCACAAGGAGGGAGATTGGCTGGGCGCACCGGCCTCCCCAAACAATCGGCGATTCAGCTTGGCAAAACTGTAGATGGGCACGATGGTCAAGCCACGCGTAATCTCCCTCCTTGTGGGGGAGATGCCCGGCAGGGCAGAGGGGGGTTGGCACGGCACGCCCTCTCCATAGCCTCCGCTACGACATCAAAGCAGTTGGGGATGTTATCATGACCATCACCCCCACCATCCGCGTCCAGCATGAGGACTTCGACCTGCAAGCCGAGGTCGATCGCCTCTCCAAGGGCAAAGCCGGCATCGGCGCCGTCGTCACTTTTTCCGGCCTCTGCCGTGATGAAGGCGGGACACTGGCCGCCCTCGAACTCGAGCATTATCCCGGCATGGCGGAGGCGGAGATGCGGCGCATCGGCGATCTTGCCATCGGGCGTTTCGGGTTGCTCGGGCTGACCGCCATCCACCGCTACGGGAAGATCGCTGCCGGCGAGAATATCGTGCTCGTCGTCGCAGCCGCGCCGCACCGGCAGGCGGCGTTCGACGGCGCCAATTTCGTCATGGATTTCCTGAAGACTGCAGCCCCCTTCTGGAAGAAGGAGCACGCTGGAGATGGCACCACCGGCGACTGGGTCTCGGCGAAAGACGCCGACGACGCGGCGCGTGACAAGTGGAAGTAAATTAGAGAACCACGCGCTCCCTGCGGCTCATCACCAGGAGCAGGACGAGCAGCGAGAAAACGACCAGATCCCGCCAGACGAAGGGGCCGTATGCGCCCCACATGGTTTCGACAACGGCAAGCCCGGCAGCGCCGCCTGCCGAGCGCAGCGGATCGGAATGGCCGCCGACGGCTGCGATCAGCAGCACCTTCAACCCGAACATAAGGCCGGCGCCGAAATCCATCGAGCCGTAGTAGAAAGTCGCGAGGATGCCGCAGATGGTGGCGACGAGGGCTGCTGCCCCATAGGCGACAAGAAAGACGCGGTTGGCGCTGGTGCCGCAGAGTTCGGCGGCCAGCGGATCATCGGTGACGGCGCGCCAGACGCGGCCCCAGGCCGTGCGCCTGAGGATCAGCGTACCCACGGCGACGATGGCGCACATCAGCGCGGTGTCGATCAACTGGATATGGGTGAGCGTCACCTTGAACGGGCCGTCGCTCCAGAAGACGACCGTGTCGTTCAGGAACGGCGGCAGCCAGATGGCGCGGGTATTGGCGGCAAGCCGGGCGGTCTCCATGAGGACGATCATGATGCCGAGGGCAGCGACGATGACCGTATTCGGCGATTTGCTGACCAGCGGCAGCATGATCGAGCGACCGATCCATAGGCCCGCCGCCAGCGAATAGACGATCGAAGCGCCGGCGCCGACGGCAAGGGCGGCCGGCAGCACCAGCCAGAAGCGGTTGAAGGCGAGGTCGGTGAAGAGCAGCAGGATCTGGCCCGCAAAGGCAAAGATCGCCCCATAGGTGATGTCGGCCCGCTTCGTCACGCCGAAGGCGACGGCGTAACCGAAGGCAAGCGCGGCATAGAGGGCGGCCAGCGGAACCGAATTCGCCAGCTGCTGCAGAAGATAAGCCATTCCAGACACTCCGCGTCACCAAAATTATAACTGGTAAAACCCATTTCGTCAGTTATAATTTATCATGAGCTTTTCCTGGACCCCTCACCGCTTTGCCGGCGGCGCACTGGCGCTCGATGTCGTCAACAGCGTCGTTCTGCGCCACGATACCACGCGGCGTATCGACCGCTTCGCGGTCAGGGACCAGATGCGGAGCTTTCCGCGCGCTGCCGCCGAATTCTGCGCCGAGCGCGCCCTCTTCGGCGACATCGCGCCGGTCGCGGCGGAAAACGAAGCGGATTTCATCGCGCTGCGGGAAACAATCGATCTCTATTTCCGCGAGCGTATACTGAATGGCGGCGACGACCAATTGCTGGCCATGCTGCTGGAAGCGCTGGCGAAGGCATTGCGCGAAACAAGCCCCGGCAGCGTGGCCGCGGCGACTGCCCATTCGGCACTGCGGCTGATCGCCATGCCGGATCCCCGGCGCATGAAGATCTGCGGCAATTGCGGCTGGCTGTTCATCGACCGCAGCAAGAACAGGAGCCGGGCCTGGTGCGACATGGCGGTCTGCGGCAACCGCGCCAAGGCGAACCGTCACTATCGCCGCAAGAAGGAGGAGACACCATGAGAAAGCATTGGATCATGATGGCCGCCGTCGGGCTGATACTGTCAGCCTGCCAGCGCCAGGCTGAAAACCTGGTCGAGGTCACCGGCCATCTCTTCGTCTTCAACTATCGGGTGGCGAGCGCCACCTACCTGCTGACGCTGAAAAAGACGGGGCCTATCCCCGACGGTTCGGTCATCATCGCTGAATTCGAAAATCCGCAAGGAGGCGATCCGCTGGTGCTGAACCAGAAGATCTATCCGATCGACGACAAGATCGCGCTGCAGAGCGAAAACCTGCATTGCGTGCGCAAGGACCGTCCCTATTCCGTCAGTGTCCGGCTGGTCGACAAGGACGGCAAGGTGCTGCAGGAATTGAAGACGCAGTTCCGGTCCGACCTCGACCAGACCGTCCTACCGAGCAAGCCACTCGTCGTCGGCGCGTTTTATGACAAGAACCCGGAGGTCTTCAAGCCTGACGGCAGCGTCGATTTCTCGAATACGGACAAATGCCCGGCATAGAGAAATGCATAGAAAAAGCCGGAGCGTGGCCCCGGCTTTCGAGAGTCAGTTCAAGGCATTGCCGGCGAATGCCGAAGCGAGGCCTCAGCCGACGATTTCGGTATCGGAGAACCAGTACTTGATTTCCTGGGCAGCCGTTTCAGGAGCGTCCGAGCCGTGAACGGAATTTTCGCCGATCGACAGAGCGTGAACCTTGCGGATCGTGCCTTCGTCAGCGTTAGCCGGGTTGGTCGCGCCCATGATCTCGCGGTTCTTGAGGATCGCGCCTTCGCCTTCCAGCACCTGGACGACGGTCGGGCCGGAGATCATGCCTTCGACCAGTTCGCCGAAGAAGGGACGGTCCTTGTGAACGGCGTAGAAGCCTTCGGCTTCGCGACGGCTCATCCAGACGCGCTTGGAAGCGACGACACGCAGGCCGGCATCTTCGAGCATCTTGGTGATGGCGCCCGTCAGGTTGCGCTTGGTCGCGTCCGGCTTGATCATCGAGAAGGTGCGTTCAATCGCCATAGTCAAATCCTCTGTTTTCTCGGGAAAAGTGGGCGGTCTTTACCCGCCCCAACGCCCGAAAACAAGAGGTAGGCGGCAATTTCACGCCGCTGTCACAGTCCTGCCGCGGCTTTGGTGAAGATCGAGGCAGCGTTCGAACCAGGCCATGACGGGATCGTCGGCAGCTAGCATGGCGAGACCGGCGGACACACGCAGCCATTGCAGCGCGCCGAAGACGATATAGTCGGCAAAGAGCGGTGTCTGCCCGCCGATGAAGGGCTGGAACTTCAGCATGTGCCGGAGCGGCTCCAGTTTGGCGCCGAAGGTAGCCTTCTCCGCCTCGCTGTCGGCGGCAACCACCTCCAGCGGTTTGCCGAGCCGAGCCTCCCGGCTTTCGCGGAAATAGGCCTTGTCTGCCTCATCGAGGTTCGCATGGATGTCGAGAAGGGCAATGCGCATGATAGCCGGATGGATGATCATCTGCGAATAGCCTTCCACCATGCGCGACAGCGCCTTGCCGCCCTCGCCGTTGAACAGCGACGGCCGCTCGGGATAAGCCCCCTCCAGATAAAGGGCGATGTCGAAGCTGTCTGGAATCAGTCGGCCATTATCGTCGAGAACGGGCACGATCGACGAGACGCCGCCGCCAATCGCGCGGATGCGGGCATAAGTCGTCGGAATTTCCTCGAAATCGAGCCCCTTATGCGCCAGCGCCATCACCGCCTTCCAGCAATGGGGCGAAAAGAAGCGCCGTTCGTCGGCGCCGCAGAGGGAATAGAGGGCTCTGGTCATGACAGTCCTTTCGAGATCGCAGCTTAATGCATTCGACGACAGAAAGTGCCTGCGATCAAATCAGGAAATTTCATGGGCGCATCACTGCGATTTCCGGGAAAAGGGGCTAAACTGCCGCGACCAATCCGGGAGGGACGGAATGCTCAGACATTACAGGATGTTCGCCGCCTATAATCGCTGGGCCAACACGCAAGTCTATGCGGCTGCCGCCGAACTCAGCGATGCAGAATTCCGCAGCGGCCGCGGCGCCTTCTTCGGCTCACTGCATCGCACGCTCAATCATCTGATCGTCGCCGACCGGATATGGATGAAGCGCTTCACCGGCACCGGCGAAGCGCCGGCGACACTCGATGCCGTGCTCTTCGAAGATCTGGATGCGCTTGCCGGCGCACGCAAAGCAGAGGACGAGCGTATCATTGCCTGGACGGGCATGCTGGACGAGGCGGCGCTTGCCGCCAACTTCACCTATGTAACAGTGGTACAGCCGGTCGAGATCACCCAGCCTCTGTCGTCGGCGCTCGCGCATTTCTTCAACCACCAGACCCATCATCGCGGCCAGTGCCACATGACGCTGACGGCGCTCGGCAAGCCGAGCCTCGTGCTGGACCTCATCTACTTCCTGCGGGTCGAGGGCCGCGAATGGATGTGAGGTCTTCGCCATCAAGGCCGCGTTAACCGCCTTTACGGGTTCCGCCCGCGAATCCAGGGCTTCCGATTGAAAGTTCAGCCTCTCTTAAAAGCTTGCGGGCATAGCGGAACACAGGAAAAGAGGCTGCCGCGAGGGATCGTCATGCAGAATGCAAGCGCAAACGCATTGGTGCCGCGCGAGGCTGCGCGCCCGGCGCCGATGGCGGATATTCAGAAGATCGCCCAGCACATGGCGCGTCTGAACGTCGCGGCCCTACCGCGCAATTACGAACTCTTTCACGAGGCGATCGTCGGGCTCAATGCCGGCCTTGCGCAGGATATCGCAGCGCTCGGATCGCAGCCGCAGCAGCCGATGCTCGACGAACTCGGCCTGAAATACCGCCTCGTCGGCCATTGCGGGCTGGCAGGCGAGACATCACGAAACGAGGCGAGCCGGATGCTGCGCGACGTGGCGGAAAGGCTTGCCGAAGGGCTAAAGCACAAGAATGCCTTTGCGCGCGCCTGCGGCACGATCCTGAAATCCGTCTCCGGACAGGACGACCAGAGCCTTGCCGCCTTTCTCAGCGAGATCGACTACCTAACTGCGTCGCTTTCGACCGTTCTTGCAGCGGAGATGGAAATCGGCGCGAAGCTGCAGGACGATATCAAGACGCTGGAAACGCTGGAGCGCGGCATTTCGGCGATGCAATCGGCCGCGATCGCCGACAGGATCACCGGACTTCCGAACCGCATCGCGCTGAACCGGACGATCGCCGATCTCTACAAGCGCGAGGAAGGTGCCGCCGGCAGCGCGCTGATCATGGTCGATATCGACAACTTTACCGATCTTAACGATAAATACGGCACCCACGCCGGCAATAAGCTCCTGAAGAAGCTCGCCGGCCTGTTCAGCAAGTCGGTCAAGAAAAACGATTTCGTCGCCCGCACAGAGGCTGACGAATTCGCCCTGTTGTTTTCCAATGTCGGCATGCAGGATGCGATGACGATTGCCGAACGCCTGCGCGCCTCTGTCGAGGACAACCTCGTCTTCGCTACATCCGACAAGGCCGATCCCGGCAGACTCACCATCTCGATCGGGGTGGCGCTCAGCACCGACGCGGCAACGCCGGGACAATTGCAGGCCAATGCCCGCGTAGCACTTCTCGCCGCGCAGTCGAACCCCCGACTGCCGGTGCAGGCTTTCGGCCGCTGAGGCGACGGACAAGCAAGCTTGTCCGGGGGATAAGCAAGCTTGCGGCGGACAAGCAAGCTTGCCGCGGGGAGAAGTACTCTTGCCTTGGCGAGCGCTTTCGGCCAAAACGCCGGCCATGATCACGCTCACCGATATTTCCGCCCGCATCGCCGGACGCCTGCTTCTCGACAATGCCAGCGTTTCGCTGCCTTCAGGCACGAAGGCTGGGCTCGTCGGGCGCAACGGCGCCGGCAAGTCCACGCTTTTTCGCGTCATCACCGGCGATCTCGGCTCGGAGAGCGGAACGGTGTCGATCCCCAGGGCCGCACGCATCGGCCAGGTGGCGCAGGAAGCGCCGGCGACCGAAGACGCGCTGATCGAGATCGTGCTTGCCGCGGACAAGGAACGCACCGCCCTCGTTGCCGAGGCGGAAACGGCAACCGATCCGCACCGCATCGCCGAAATCCAGATGCGTCTTGTCGATATCGACGCGCATTCGGCCGAAGCGCGTGCGGCGAGCATTCTTGCCGGCCTCGGCTTCGACAAGGACGCGCAAGCCCGCCCCGCCTCCTCCTTTTCCGGCGGCTGGCGCATGCGTGTCGCCCTTGCCGCCGTGCTGTTTTCCGAGCCGGACCTGCTTCTGCTCGACGAGCCGACCAACTATCTCGACCTCGAAGGCACGCTGTGGCTGGAAGATTATGTCAGGCGCTATCCGCACACTGTCATCATCATCAGCCACGATCGCGACCTGTTGAACAATGCGGTCAATGCGATCGTCCATCTCGACCAGAAGAAGCTCACTTTCTATCGCGGCGGTTACGACCAGTTCGAGCGACAGAAGGCGGAAGCCGACGAGCTGCAGACCAAGGCCAAGGCCAAGAACGATGCGGCGCGCAAACATCTGCAGGGCTTCATCGATCGCTTCAAGGCCAAGGCTTCCAAGGCTCGTCAGGCACAATCGCGCGTCAAGGCGCTGGAGCGTATGGGAACGGTTGCCGCGGTCATCGAGGACCACGTACAGCCGATCACTTTTCCCGAGCCGGAAAAGCAGCCGGCTTCGCCGATCGTCGCGATCCAGAGCGGCGCCGTCGGCTACGAGCCCGGCAATCCGATCCTGAAGAACCTCAATCTTCGCATCGACAATGACGACCGCATCGCCCTGCTCGGCTCGAACGGCAACGGCAAATCGACCTTTGCCAAATTCATCTCCGGCCGGCTGGCGCCGGAGAGCGGTGAAGTGAAGATCGCGCCGAGCCTTAAGATCGGCTTCTTCGCGCAGCATCAGCTCGACGACCTCATCCCCGAGCAATCGGCGGTAGAGCATGTGCGCCGGCTGATGCCCGGTGCACCGGAAGCCAAGGTGCGCGCCCGCGTCGCCCAGATGGGGCTTGCGACCGAAAAGATGGCGACGGCCGCCAAGGATCTTTCCGGCGGCGAAAAAGCTCGATTGCTGATGGGGCTTGCCGCCTTCAATGCGCCCAATTTGCTGATCCTCGACGAGCCGACCAACCACCTCGACATCGACAGCCGCCGCGCGCTGATCGAGGCGCTGAACGACTATGAAGGCGCCGTCATCCTGATCTCGCATGATCGCCATCTGATCGAGGCGACGGTCGACCGGCTCTGGCTGGTCAATGGCGGCACGGTGACGAGTTTCGAAGGCGATATGGACGAGTACCGCGACCTCATTGTCACTTCAGGTAAAAAAAAAGAAGAAAAGCCTCAGCTAGTTGAAGACGCGACGTCGAAGGCCGACCAGCGCAAGCTCAATGCCGAGCGTCGCGCCTCGCTGACGCCACTCAAGAAAAAGATCAACGAAATCGAAACCTTGACGGCGAAGCTGGAGAAACAGATTCAGGCGCTTGACGCGGAACTTGCGGATCCGGCCCTTTACGAGAAGACGCCCGCTAAAGCCGCCGAGAAGGCAAAGCAGCGCGGCGAAGCCGCGGCGAAACTCGCTGCCGCCGAGGAAGACTGGCTGATGCTGTCGGCCGAATACGAAGAAGCGATGGCGGGATAGCCACAGGGTGACGCTGAAATTCAAGAAGACCGAGGTGCCCGACACCGTCGTCGCCTCGGCCGAATTCGTGACGATCCGCTAGCGCATCAGCGCGTCTGAAGAGACGCGGCGCTATAAGGCGGGTTGCCAAGTCGGGACCGTCTGCCTAGATCTGTCCGACGTCAACGGAAGCCGGCAGGTTAGAATGAACCTTCATCTCGAAACGGACGACGATCCACGCACCCGTCAGTTCATCGACGAGCACAACCGGGCTTCCGGCGCGGCACTGAGAACACCTGAATTCGACAGGGATCGCGACGCGATCAAAGCGCTGATCGAGCGGCAGGACAGGCTGATCGTTCCGATGCGCCGAGGTGAGTGGCTGTTCGATTTCCGCCAGAGCAAGGACAATCCTCTCGGCATCTGGCTCCGCCTGCCGGCAGATCAGGAGCCGCTGCCGGACACCGCCTGGGAGCCGGTCTTCGATCTCGACGCCTTCTGCGTCAGGGAAGGCAAGCGCTGGAACTGGCGCGGCGCCGTCACCTGCCCATGGGAGCCGACGCGGGTGCTGCTCACGCTTTCGGACGGCGGCTCCGACCTTCTCCGGCTGCTCGAATTCGACGCCGAGCGGAAACAGGTCGTCGAGGGCGGCTTCGATACACCGGCCACACGATCGCATGCCACCTGGCTCGGCCGCGACGAAATCTGCTATTTCGGTTCCATCGACAGATTTTCGGCGACCCGCTCCGGATGGCCGCGCGTCGGACGGCGATTGAAGCGCGGGCAGCGACCGGAAGATGCCGCCGTCATGTTCGAAGCCGCAGACGAGGACGTCTACGGCTTCAATCTCGTCATTGACCCTGACCTAGCAGGCGCTTCGGCGGATCGCGGATTGATCGATATTTTCGTCGCCGCCCACGAGATCGGCGTCGCCAGCGCTTTCCTGATCGCCAACGACGGCACACAGCGGCGCATCGATCTGCCTAAGGAAGCCGATTTCCAGTTCAACCATGATCATTGCCTTTGGCGGGCAAAGACGGATGAACGCGTTGCGACCGGCAGCCTCGTGCTGCAACGCTTCGACCCCGCCTCGGAGACGGCCCTGCTCGGGCCGGAGCAGATCCTGTTTCAGCCTGGAGAGGGCCAGTCCATCGCGCAGATGATGCTGATGCAGGAGTGGTGCGTCTTCATCATCTCCGATCGGCTGCGTCCGCGTCTCATGGTGCTGGACCTGACAAGGCCTGACGGCGAGCAGCGCGAGATCGCACTGCCGGCGGATATGCAAACGGCTCACTTCAGGCCACTCCATGCGGATCTGCATCTTGGCGACGATACGCTCCTCGTCATCGGCCAGGGCTTCCTGCAGCCGCCCGTCTGTTACCGTCTCGAGCTGTCGGATCGCAGCAGAGAGGCCGAGCCGGTTTTTGTCGCCGCGGCGCCGAGCTATTTCGATACGACCGATATGTCATCCGAACTGCTGGAGGCTGTTTCGGAGGACGGAACGAGGGTTACCTACCGGTTGGTTCTGCCGAAGCAATGGACCAAGGGCGCGCTGCCGGTGCTGCTTTACGGCTATGGCGGCTTCGATGTCCCGTTGTCGCCAAGCTATTCCGGCGTGACAGGACGCTGGCTGGAACAAGGCGGCGCCTATGTGCAGGCCTATATTCGCGGCGGCGGCGAATTCGGGCCCGACTGGTATCGCAGCGCCAAGCGGCAGGGGCGAGACCGGGCGTTTGCCGATTTCGTCGCCATCGCGCGCGATCTCGTCGCCCGCGGCTATACCGTGCCGTCGCGGATTGCCTGCCAGGGCGGCAGCAATGGCGGTCTGCTGACCGGCGTGATGCTGACGCGCTACCCGCAAGATTTCGGCGCCGTCTGGTGCCAGGTGCCGGTCCTCGACATGACACGCTTCCACCTGTTTACCGCAGGGCAAGCCTGGATGGACGAGTATGGCGATCCGGAGACGCCGGTGGACCGGGACTTCATGCTCGGTTATTCGCCGCTTCACAATGTCGGGGCGGCGACCAAGGTCAGCTATCCGCCGATCTACATCGAAAGCTCCGCCAATGACGACCGCGTGCATCCCTCGCATGCGCGCCGCTTTGCCGCGCGGCTGGAGGAAGAAGGACACCGGCCGCTCTTCCATGAATTCGGCTCCGGCGGGCATGGCGGCGACGGCAATTCCGAAGAGCGCGCCGCCCGCGCGGCGATGGGTTACAGCTTCCTTCGCCAAACCATCATGCGATAGAATGGAGGAGGAGCGCTTGTCGGCGCGCCTCTTTCTGATACAAACAGATCAATAAATCATACTTTTCATACAGGCTCGAGCGAAACACCATGTCTCCTATCAACCTCGCCATCGTCGGCGTCGGCAAGATCGTCCGCGACCAGCACCTTCCCTCCATCGCCAAGAACCCGGATTTCGAACTCGTCGCCACGGCAAGCCGCCACGGCACGGTCGAAGGCGTCAAGAGTTATACGACGGTCGAAGCGATGCTCGACGCCGAGCCCTCGATCGATGCCGTCTCGCTCTGCATGCCGCCGCAATATCGCTATGAGGCAGCCTATAAGGCGCTGGTCGCCGGCAAGCATGTCTTCCTGGAAAAGCCGCCCGGCGCGACGCTCAGCGAAGTGGCCGATCTCGAAGCGCTGGCGAACAAGCAGGGTGCGTCGCTCTTTGCCAGCTGGCATTCGCGCTATGCACCGGGCGTCGAGGCGGCCAAGGCGTTTCTTGCCGCGACGACGATCAAAAGCGTGCATGTGATCTGGAAGGAGGATGTTCGCCACTGGCATCCGAACCAGGACTGGATCTGGCAGGCCGGCGGCCTCGGCGTTTTCGATCCTGGCATCAACGCGCTGTCGATCGTCACCCATATCCTGCCGCGGCCGATCTTCATCACCGAGGCCGTGCTCGAATTTCCCGAGAATCGCGATGCGCCGATCGCGGCCGACATTCACTTCCGCGATGCGGACGGCCTGCCGGTTCACGCCGAATTCGACTGGCGACAGACCGGCAAGCAGAGCTGGGACATCGTCGCGGAGACGGCAGCCGGCCAGATGGTGCTCGCCGAGGGCGGCGCCAAGCTTTTGATCGACGGCGCGCTCAGCTTCGCCGAGCCGGAGCAGGAATATCCCTCGCTCTACCGTCGCTTTGCCGAAATCATCAAGGCCGGCAAATCGGATGTCGATCTCGCGCCGCTGCGTCACGTCGCCGATGCCTTCATGCTCGGCAAGCGGAAATTCGTCGACGCCTTCCACGACTGAGCGTCGCAATAACGTCATAGAAACCGGCAAGATTTGCCGGCCTATGGCAATCGTGTTCGGGGGCAGCCGCTCATGAGCAACAAAATTGGCCGCAAGGGCCGATTTTTCCGCGTGTCGAAGATTGGCATTCTTGTGGTGCCGCTTCTCGGCCTTGCCGCATGTTCGGGCGAAGAGGTCGTCATGCCGCCTGATCCACCGGGCATTTCCCGATCCGAGGAATATTCCTTCGGATCGGCGACCCAGGCCCAGGATTGGCAGGCCACCCGCAAGGTGCTGGGCCAACTGGAAGGGCGGTTCGGAGAGAAGTCCATGCGTATCCTGGCGCGCAATCTCGCCAGCACGACCGACCCGCAGACTATCAAGGCTTATTATGCCGAACGCCTTGTCCATCAAGCCGGCTGGGCGGAAATGCCGGTCAGCACCTTTGCCGACAAAGCGTGGGCATTCGCTTTGGTCAGTCCGAATGGAAAGCATGTTTTGGCAGTCGAGGCGCTGGACGCATCGGAAAGTGCTGGCGGGATCGTACCCCTCAATATCCTGACAAACCTCGACGAGGATAAAGGGGCGAGGCGATAACGGCTTCTATCGCGCGCATTTCACGCAAAACCCTCAAGCTTTCTTCTCCCACCGCCCCTGTGCCGTCTGCTGCCAATAGGTGAGGTTGTGCCCCTCGCCTTTCAGCTTCTTCCACTGCGCACGGGCGGTGTCCAGTTGCTCCTGGTCGTGACCGTCGAACATGAAGACGACGCGCTCATAGGCATCGGCCGGCGGCGGCTCGGCGCCATCGACGATGAAACGCACGGTCGCCGCATTGGCATTGTCCGGCGTCACGGTCAAAAGCACCGGCTGGCTTTCGGCGAAATCCGCCTCGTCGGTGCCGTGCGGCAGGAAGCTCTCCTCGCGGAAAGTCCAAAGATGCTGATCGAGAGCATCACGCCGCGCCGGCTCGCGCGTCTGGACGGCAACGCGCCAGCCGCGCTCGACGCTTTTGTCGATGAGCGGCGGAAGCGCGTCCTCCAGCCTGGATTCGGTCAGATGATAGAAGAGAATTTCCGTCATCAGGATTCATAATGGGCGCGAACGAGTTCATCGAGCAGGCGCACGCCGAAGCCGGAGCCCCAGGATTGATTGATCTCATCCTGCGGCGAGCCCATCGCCGTGCCGGCAATATCGAGATGCGCCCAAGGGGTGTCCTGCACGAAGCGCTTGAGGAAATGCGCGGCCGTGATCGAGCCGGCCTGTCGGCCGCCGGTGTTCTTCATATCGGCGAACTTGCTGTCGATCAGCTTGTCGTAGTCCCTGCCGAGCGGCATGCGCCAGAGTTTTTCGTTGCTCGAAAGACCGGCTGCCGTCAGTTGGGCGGAAAGCTGGTCGTCATTGGAGAACAGGCCGGCATGCACATTGCCGAGCGCCACGACGATCGCACCGGTGAGTGTCGCAAGATTGATCATGAACTGCGGCTTGAAGCGGTCGTTGCAGTACCAGAGCGCATCGCAGAGCACGAGGCGGCCCTCGGCATCGGTGTTGATCACCTCGATCGTCTGGCCGGACATCGAGGTGACGATATCACCAGGACGCTGGGCGTTACCGTCAGGCATGTTCTCGACCAGGCCGATGATGCCGACGGCGTTGACGGCGGCCTTGCGGGAGGCGAGCACATGCATGAGGCCGGTGACGGCTGCCGCACCGCCCATATCGCCCTTCATGTCCTCCATGCCGGCGGCCGGCTTGATCGAAATGCCGCCGGTATCGAAGACGACACCCTTGCCGATGAAGGCGACGGGACGATCCTTGTCCTTGCCGCCCTTCCACTGCATGACCGCCAGGCGCGGCGGGCGCACGGAGCCCTGGGCGACGCCGAGAAGGGCGCCCATGCCGAGGCGGCGCATTTCGCGCTCCGTCAGGATTTCCACTTCGACGCCGAGCTTTTCCAGCTCCTTCGCCTTGGCGGCGAACTCGACGGGGCCGAGCACGTTCGGCGGTTCGTTGACGAGGTCGCGGGCAAGGTTGACACCACCGGCAATCGCTTCGGAATCGGAAAACGCCTTCTTGGCACCGCCCGGATCGGCAGTGACGATCGTCACCTTGACGGATTTCGCCGGCTTCTCCTCCTCGTCGCTCTTCTTCGTCTTGTAGGTATCGAAGCTATAGGCGCGCAGCAGCATGCCGAGCGCGAAATCGGCAGCTGCCCGCGCGCTCGTCTCGAGCCCGGGCACGTCGATGAAGACGGCGGCCTTGTCGGTATTCTTGATTCTCGATGCCGCAGCACCGCCGGCCTTCAGCCAGTCATGGGCGGTGAGTTCAGCTGCCTTGCCGAGCCCGATAACGACGATGCGCTCGACGGGCGCGCCTTCGGGGGCAACGATATCGAGCCCGCTCATGGATTTTGCGGAGAATCGGGCAATCCTCGCAGCCTTGGCGATCACGCCTGCCGGATCGACCGTGTCGGCGCCGGCAGCGCTGTCGGCCTCCGCAGTCTTCAACAGGATCGCCAGGCCGCCATTGAGCTTTGCCGACTTCGAGAATGAAATTTCCAACTTTACTGACATGTCTTCTCCGCTGGGATTCTTTGAAATCCGTCCCTCGCGGATAATTTCGCGTTTGGCGGGTCTGTCAATGGCTTGCGACAATTGTTATGGTCGCCCGCAGCCATCAGGGCTCTCTTGTTTTCGTCAGTTTTGTAGATATTCGCGTTGACAGTTTTTCCTAAAAATCGATGGCGGGGCTTGGCAATCCGCCTGCCGAAAACGAGTTTCGGCGCATTCATGCTGCTGTTTTGGATGTGGTGGGCGCTGCTTGCCGTCTTCCGCGCTTTCCCCGAAATAGACATCTATTTTTCCCAGCTTTTTTTCGTGGGCGCAGATTGCGACACGACTGCTGCTGCCGGAAGCATCTGCGGCGGCTTTCCCTATCGCGACGTCGCGGCCTTCGACCTGCTGCGCACTCTCTTCTTCCGGCTGCCCTATGTGGTGGCGATCGTGATGCTGTGGAAACTCGTCGAATGCTACCAGCAGCATGGCGCGACCTTCAACGCCCAGCGCGCGCAAAGGCTCAAAGTCGCGCTCGGAACGCTGCTGATCGGGCCGGTGCTGCTCGTCAATGTGGTCCTGAAGGAACATTGGGGCCGGCCGCGGCCGATACAGACGGACATTTTCGGCGGTGCGCTGCATTTCGTCGAGGCAGGTTCGCTTGCCGGAAAATGCGTTTCGAACTGCTCGTTCGTCTCCGGCGAGGCGGCGAGTGCCGGCTGGCTCTTCTGCCTCCTGCTCTTCGTGCCGAAATCCCTGCGTTATGCGGTGGCGGCACCCCTGGCGGCGATCTCGATCCTCACCCCGGCGATGCGGCTATCCTTCGGCGCACACTATCTTTCCGACGTCGTTCTTGGATGGCTTTCGTCGCTTGTCGTCTTCGCCGCATTGCTGGCGTTAACTGAGTCGCAACAGCATCAAAAAAATTCTGAAATTTGAATGAATTTTTGACACCAGCTTGTCGCAAAAGCGCGACAAAGAGCGTAGAGGGATTCTCCTGCAAAGCCGTTTGGGCGTGCAGGTGCTTTCAAGGGCAGGCATGAAACTACTCGAGACATACATATTGCGGCGCGTCGGCCAGATGTTTCTCGTGGCGCTCCTGCCGGTTCTGGCGATCATTTGGACGACTCAGGTTCTGCAGCGCATCAATCTGGTCACCGACAGCGGCCAGTCGATCGGCTCGTTCGCCAAGCTGGCGACGATGATTTTGCCGTCGATCATTCCTGTCGTCCTGCCCTTCGCTCTCGTTATCGCGATCACCCAGACGCTGACGACGATGAACAATGATTCCGAGCTCACCGTCATCGACGCGGCCGGGGCGCGGCGCAGCGTGCTGATCCGCCCGATCCTGCTGCTTGCCGCCGTCATCAGCGTCTTTTCCTTCTTCGTCGACAACGTCGTCGAGCCACGCGCAAAGACCGTCGTGCGCCAGATGATCGCCGAGACCTATGCCGACCTCCTCTCTTCGGTGATCGAGGAAAAGACCTTCCGCAAGCTCGATGAAGGCCTCTATGTACAGATCTCGCAGCGGATGGCGGGCCGCATGCTGAAGGGCCTTTTTGTCGCTGACGAGCGCGACCCGGCCTACGAACTGATCTATTATGCGAAGGAAGGCGCCGTCGACGACACGGGCACGACGCTGATCATGCATCAAGGCGAAGTGCACCGCAAAACGCCCGATGGCAATGTCTCGGTCATCAATTTCGATTCCTATTCCTTCGACCTCTCGGATATGACGGAGAATCGCGGTCAGGCGACGCTGCGCGCCAGCGACCGTGACCTGTGGTTCCTGTTCAATCCGGATCCGGCCGACAAGGACTTTACGATCCGGCCGCAAAGCTACCGCGCCGAACTGCATCGGCGGCTGACCGACTGGATCCTGCCTGTCGTCTTTGCACTGTTTTCACTGGCGATCGCCGGCGATGCGCGCTCGCACCGCGAAGCGCGGCTGCATCCGATGGTGAGCGCTCTCGCTTATGCCTTCGCGATGCGATGGGCGGCTTTCTACGCGGCCAATCAGATCGATACCGACCCTGAATATATCGCCGTCCTCTACGCCATCCCGATCGTCAGCAGCATCGTCTCGATCGTCTTCCTCGGCCTCCACAAACGACTGGTCATGCCTTCGTTCATCCGGGACCGGATTTCGTCTTTCTGGAGGCGGATGCAGGAAAGGCTGCTTGCTGCAACCGGCAGGATCGGCGGGGGCACTGCCCAATGATGTTCGGGACATTGTCGCGTTATTTCTTTCGCCGCTATCTGGTGACGACGGGCTGGTTCCTGATCGGCGTCTCGGCGATTTCTTTCCTCCTCGATTTCAGCGAGACGGCGGGCCGCATGTCCGGCCTTCCCGGCTACACGATCGGCGGCGGCGTCTTGATGACCGCGGTGCGCCTGCCGCTCATCCTGCAGCAGACGGTGCCGTTCATCGCGCTGTTCGTCGGCATGACGGTGCTGATCGGCCTCAACCGCAAATATGAACTCGTCGTCACGCGCGCCGCCGGCATTTCGGTCTGGCAGTTCATGTTCCCCTTCATCGCCGGCTCGCTGGCGCTCGGCCTGCTGACGATGGCGGCGCTGAACCCGCTTGCCGCCTGGGGACAGCGCCAGGCACTGATGGTCGAATCCGACTGGCGCGGCGAGAACGCGGTTCTGCGCAAGGCGCCGCAGATTCCGTGGCTGCGCCAGATCAGTGGCCGGGACGATGTCATCATCGGCGCCCAGACGGTCCAGGAGAACGGAACCAAGCTGATCGACGCCGTGCTGATCCATTTCGATTCAAGCGGTCAGGTCATTCTGAGACAGGACGCCGCCACGGCAAAATTGGAAGATGGTTACTGGCAACTTAACACCGTTGCCGAGCGCAAGCCTGGCGAAATCCCCGTGCGTAAAGCTTCGGTTCAACTTCGCACCAATCTGAAACAGGACTTCGTCCAGGAGCGGCTTACAGCGCCGGAAACAATTGGTTTCTTTGACCTTTCCAACCGGATTGCGGCGGCCAAATCCTTCGGCATCTCGACCAAGGCGCTGGAGACGCAGTTCAACTCCCTGTTGTCCCAGCCATTGCTGCTGGTGGCCATGACTTTCATAGCCGCAACAGTGTCCCTAAAATTTAGCCGGTTCAACCAATCCCGCTCCGTGATTCTGGGTGGCATCCTTTCGGGCTTCATGCTTTATGTCATCACCGTGCTTGTAAAGGCATTCGGAAGCAGTGGAGTCGTGCCCCCCTTCGTGGCGACGTGGATACCGGTGGTCGTCGCGCTGGCCTTGGGTGCGACTATTCTGCTTCATCAGGAGGACGGCTAGTGGCGGCAGGCGACCGCAAGTATTTTAGTAAACAGTTGGTTGCCCTGCTTGTCGGTGCGGCTTTATGTTCCTATTTCGGCAGCGCCCCGGCCTCTTTCGGCCAGGCCAGCGCGCCCGAACAAAATATAGAGAAGAATATTCCCGAAGGGGCCAAGCTTCTGCTTTCGGCCAATGAACTGGTCTATAATCGTGACGCCGATCTGGTGTCGGCGGTCGGCGGCGTGCAGATCAACTATGGCGGCTATAAAATGGTCGCGCAGAAGGTCGAGTACAATCAGAAGACCGGCCGGATGATGGCGCTTGGCAATGTCGAGTTGGTCAGCCCGGACGGCAACCGTATCTATGCCGACAACCTCGACGTGACCGACAATTTTGCCGACGGTTTCCTGAACTCGTTGCGCATCGAGACCGCCGACAATACCCGCATCGTCGCCGAAAGCGGCGAGCGCGTCGGCGGCACGAAGATGATTCTCAACAAGGGCGTCTACACGGCCTGCCTTCCCTGCGCCGAAGATCCGAAGCGCGCCCCTTTCTGGCAGGTCAAGGCCCAGCGGGTGATCCAGAACGGCGAGACGCATACGATCCGTCTGGAGAGAGCGCGCTTCGAGCTGCTCGGCCATCCGATCGCCTTCCTGCCGTTCATCGAAGTTCCCGACAATACGGTGAAACGCAAGTCCGGCTTTCTGTTTCCGACGATGAGCCTGTCGCAGAATCTCGGCTTCGGCCTTTCCGTTCCTTATTACTATGTGATCTCGCCGAGCATGGACGCGACGGTCACCGCCACGGGCTACACCGCCCAGGGCTTCCTCATCGAAGGCGAATTTCGCCAACGCTTCGAAAATGGTACGCATATTCTGCGCGTCGCCGGCATCGACCAGGCAACGCCGGGCAACTTCAGCTCCGGCACCACCGATGCCGAAGCCGATCAGCGTGGCATGGTGGCTTCGAAGGCCGAATTCCGCATCAATCCGCGCTGGACGTTCGGCTGGGACGTCATGATGCAGAGCGACAACAATTTCTCGAAAACGTACAAACTCCGGGGCCTGGCCAGCACGGATCGGACCAACCAGATCTATTTGACGGGACTTGGGAAACGCAATTATTTCGACATGCGGGCGTTCTATTTCGACGTCCAGGATGCCGACCGGACGAACACCGCCGAAAAGCAGCAGGCGATCGTCTATCCGTCGCTCGACTATCATTACGTGGCGCCGCAACCGCTTGCCGGCGGCGAGCTTTCGGCTGATGTCAACCTGACGAATATTTCGCGCACTCATGACGACTTCTATACCGTCGACGGCTTCGAGCGCTTCCGCGGCCTGAAGGGCCAGACTTCGCGCCTGACTGCCGAGCTGCAGTGGAAGCGCACCTACGTCACGCCGACCGGCCTGGTGATCACACCGCTGCTGGCCGCGCGCGGCGATGCCTTCGCGCTGAACATGGATGATCCGACCGACTACACCGGCAACTACGTCAACGGCAATTCTGCTACCCGCTCGATGTTCACAGCCGGTCTGGAGATGCGTTATCCGATCCTGATGACGACTGACAATAGCACCCACATCCTCGAGCCGATCGCGCAGATTTATGCCCGCCCCGACGAGCAGCTGGCAGGCCGCCTGCCGAACGAGGATGCGCAAAGCTTCGTCTTCGACGCCACCTCGCTGTTCGACCGCGACAAGTTCTCGGGCTACGACCGGGTCGAAGGCGGCACCCGCGCCAATATCGGCGTTCAGTACACCGGTACATTCGACAGCGGTTACAAGCTGCACGGCATCTTCGGCCAGTCCTATCAGATCGCCGGCCAGAACTCGTTTGCGACCGATGACCTCGTCAATGTCGGCGCGGATTCGGGCCTTGAAACCGACCGCTCCGATTATGTCGGCCTTGGCGGCGTCGAAACACCGTACGGCGTTTCCGTCGCAGCCTCCTACCGGCTCGACGAAAAAGATTTCGAATTCCGCCGCGGCGACCTGACGACGGCCTACCAGAACGATACCTTCGCAACGCAGCTGACCTACACTCATCTCAGCGCCCAGCCGGCATATGGCTTTGCCGAGGACAATGACGAGATCCAGACCAACAGCAGCGTCAGATTCAAGGATTACTGGTCGATTTTCGGCGGCATTGCCTGGGATCTGAATAATGATGTGATCAGCCGGCGGACGATCGGCCTCTCTTATGACGACGAATGCACGATCTTCACGATCGCCTATACGGACAGCAGAGATTCCGACGACGAGTCGGGAAGCGACTGGACGATCGGCGCACGGCTGACCTTCCGCACGCTCGGCGACATCAAGATCGGTTCCGATACCCTCGAATGACGGGCGATCGGCGCAAACATGGCCTGAAGCCATTCTTTCGCCGTAAGCCTGTGCAGGACATTGCCGCCAGTCGGAATCTGAGGCATAGGGGTTTCGCGCCGTGATGGAAGCGATTTCAGCGTGTCTCGCACTGTGGTAAGAACGCCGCGAACAACGTCTCGCGGCGCTATCGGGAGGTCAACAGATGATTGACGCGAAAAAAGCCATAACCAAGTTCCTCGCCGGGGCAGCGCTTGCATTGCTGACAGGCTTTGCCGCTCCAGCGCTTGCGGCCAGTGAAGTCAAAGCCGTGGTGAACGGCACCGCTATCACAAGCGGCGATGTCGCCAAGCGCCAGGCCTTCCTGCGCCTGCAGCGTACGAAGGCCGACGCCAAGACTGCCCAGGAGCAATTGGTCGACGAGGCGCTCAAGCGGCAGGAAGTCGCCCGCGTCCGTATGTCGGTTTCGCAGCAGGATGTCGATGCGTCCTTCGCGCGCTTTTCGAGCGGCAACAAGCTATCCTCAGAGCAGATGTCGCAGATCCTCGATCGCGCCGGCGTCGGCGTCGACCATTTCAAGAGTTTTATCGCCGTGCAGATGAGCTGGCCGCGCGTCGTCAACGCCCGCTACGGCTCGACCTCGCGGCTGTCGAACTATGATCTCGTCTCGCGCATGATGCAGAACAACAAGCAGAAGCCGGTGACGACGGAATATATGCTGCAGCAGATCATCTTTGTCATTCCGCAAGCCAAGCGCGGCGCCATCACCGGCAAGCGTAAGGGCGAGGCCGAGGCGTCGCGCTCCAAATTTCCGGGCTGCGATCAGGCAAAGGTGTTTGCTGCAACGATGCGCGACGTTTCCGTGCGCGATCTCGGCCGCCTGCTCGCCCCCGAGATCCCGCCGGATTGGAAGCCGCTGGTCGAGCAGGCCAAGGGTAACACGACAGGGACCCGCGTCACCGACAAGGGCGTCGAATATCTGGCAATCTGCAGCCAGCGACAGGTCTCCGACGACCAGGCCGCCGAAATGGTCTTCCGACAAGAAGATCTCGACAAGTCCAAGGCCGGCAAGGATGCCAGCCCGGAAAACGAAAACAGCAAGAAATACCTGGATGAACTGCGCAAAAAGGCGCAGATCGCCTATCGCTGACCGACAATGGCGATACCGTTTTCGCGACCGCTTGCGCTGAGCCAGGGCGACCCCGCCGGCATCGGGCCGGATATTACTCTGATGGCTTGGCTCCGGCGGCGAGAACTCGGGCTGCCGCCTTTCTTCCTGATCGGCGACCCCGACGTTCTGGCGTTGAGAGCCCGCCAGCTCAATCTGGCGGTCTCGATCCGCGAGACTGATGAAGCCAGCAAGGCCGCCGGCATGTTTGCCGATGCGCTGCCCGTCATGACCATATCGGCCGGCATCGAGGTCGTGGCCGGCGAACCGCATGCGGCAACGGCGAAAGGTACGATCGCGTCGATCGAGAAAGCCGTGTCGCTTGTCATTGACGGCGAGGCGCTCGCAGTCGTTACCAATCCGATCGCCAAGGCCGTGCTTTACGAGGCGGGTTTCCGGTTTCCCGGCCATACCGAATTTCTCGCCGATCTCGCCGCCAGGGCGATCGGCCGGCCGGTAACACCGGTAATGATGCTGTCCGGGCCGAAGCTCCGGGCCATTCCCGTCACCATCCATATTCCGGTCCGCGACGTGCCGCAGGCGCTGACGGGCGAACTGATCATGGAAACCTGCAGGATCGCCCATGAAGACCTGAGGCAGCGCTTCGGCATCGAGGCGCCGCGGCTCGCCGTTGCCGGCCTGAACCCGCATGCAGGCGAAGGTGGGGCGATCGGCACGGAGGACGAGGACGTCATCCGCCCGGCGATCGAGCGCCTGCGCGACGAGGGCTTCGATGCGATCGGCCCCCTGCCCGCCGATACGATGTTCCATGACGAGGCGCGGGCGCGATACGACGTTGCCATCTGCATGTATCACGATCAGGCGCTGATCCCGGCCAAGGCACTTGGTTTTGACGACAGCGTCAACGTGACGCTCGGGCTTCCCTTCGTGCGCACCTCGCCGGATCACGGCACCGCTTTCGGCATTGCCGGCAAGGGACTGGCGCGCGAGCACAGCCTCGTTGCCGCGCTGAAGCTCGCCGCCCAGCTCGGCCGCAGCGCGGAAAGCCGCCGCTGATGGCAGCACTCGATGGTCTGCCGCCGCTTCGCGACGTCATCCAGCGTCACGGCCTCGATGCACGCAAGGCGCTCGGGCAGAATTTCCTGCTCGACCTCAACCTCACGCAGAAGATCGCCCGCACGGCGGGGGCGCTCGAAGATGCGACCGTTTTCGAGGTCGGCCCCGGCCCCGGCGGACTGACGCGCGCGATCCTGGCGCTGGGCGCCAGGAAGGTTATCGCCATGGAGCGGGATACACGCTGCCTGCCGGCGCTTGCCGAGATCGCCGATCATTATCCCGGCCGGCTGGAGGTGATCGAAGGCGATGCGCTGAAGACGGATTTCGAGACATTGGCGGCAGAAGGCCCGATCAAGATCATTGCTAACCTGCCCTACAATGTCGGCACGCAGTTGCTGGTCAACTGGCTGTTGCCGAAAGCCTGGCCGCCGTTCTGGCAGTCGCTGACGCTGATGTTTCAGAAGGAAGTCGGCGAGCGTATCGTCGCCAACGAAGACGACGACCATTACGGCCGTCTCGGCGTGCTCTGCGGCTGGCGGACGGAGGCACGCATGGCCTTCGACGTGCCGCCGCAAGCCTTCACGCCGCCACCAAAGGTGACGTCGACGGTCGTGCAACTGACCCCCCGCGAAAACCCGATCCCCTGCGCTGTCAGCAATCTGGAAAAGGTGACACAGGCGGCCTTCGGCCAGCGCCGCAAGATGCTGCGCCAAAGCCTGAAACCGCTCGGCGGCGAGAGCCTGCTCGTCAAGGCCGGGATCGATCCGGCGCGTCGGGCAGAAACCCTGTCCGTCGAGGAGTTTTGCCTGTTGGCGAACAGCCTCTAAAGCGCGCCGCAATCTTTCAGATTTGGTGTCTCATCGCGAAATCGCGCAGATTTTTCGGCATCACGCTTTAAAGCGACGGCGTCTCTTCCAGCAACTCGCGGACGAAGTCGAACATGCCATGGCGGCGGTCACGGCGCAGGCGTTCGGCCTTGACGATCGACTGGACGGCGTCGAGGGCGGCGTTGAGATCGTCATTGACGATGACATAGTCGTATTCGCGCCAGTGGGCGATCTCGGCGCGGCTGTTGGCGAGGCGCGTCTGGATGACCTCCTCGGAATCCTCGGCACGGCGGTGCAGCCGCGACTGGAGCTCGGTCATGGTCGGCGGCAGCACGAAGATCGAGACGACGTCGGCCGACATCTTCTCCTGCAATTGCTGGGCGCCCTGCCAATCGATGTCGAAGAGCATGTCGCGGCCTTCGCCCATGGCCTGCTCGACCGGCTCGCGCGGCGTGCCGTAGAAATTGCCATGCACCTCGGCCCATTCGAGCAGCGCGTCGCTATCGCGCAGCCGTTCGAACTCGCGCACACTCTTGAAGTGGTAATGCACATCCTCGACTTCACTCGGGCGGCGCTGGCGCGTGGTGACGCTGACGGAAAGGCCGATTTGCCTGTCGGTCTCCAGCAGCGTGCGCGCGATGGTGGACTTGCCGGCGCCTGATGGCGACGAGATGACAAGCATCAAACCGCGACGGGCGATCTGCACGGGCGAGGATTTCGCCGGTTTCATGTCTTACTCCAAATTCTGGACCTGCTCGCGGAACTGGTCGATCACGACTTTCAGCTCGATGCCGGCGGCGGTGACCGCCGAGGCATTCGACTTCGAGCAGATGGTATTCGATTCGCGGTTAAATTCCTGTGCAAGGAAGTCCAGTCGGCGCCCGGCGGGGCCACCTTTCACCAAGAGATCGCGCGCTGCGGCGATATGAGCCTTCAGACGATCGATTTCCTCGCGCAGATCCGCCTTGGTCGCCAACAGCGCGGCTTCGGCATGCAGCCTGTCGCGGTCGAGCGCGGCTATGCCGTCCATCAACAAGGCGACCTGCGCGGCAAGCCGCGCGGCGATCTCCTGCGGCGAGCGCGATGGATCGGCCTCGATCGTCCGCGTCAGGCCTTCGATCGTCGTGACGTGGTCGTGAAGAATGCGGGCCAGCGCCGCCCCTTCCTGTTCGCGCATCGCTCTCAGATCGGCAAGCGCGGCCAGCAGGCCGGCAGCGATATCGGCGTCACGGGCGGCAAGCGCCTCCTCGCCATCCTCGCTTTCGCGGAATTCGACGATGCCGCGCACCAGCAGCAGCGTATCGAGCTTCAGCGGCGCCGGGTCGATGACACCGTCCAGTTGCTCGCGCATGGCCAGCACGGCGGCAAGCGCCTGCCTGTTCAGCACCGCCTCGAAACGGTTCTCGTCGGCGGTGACGGATAGCGATGCCTGCAGGTTGCCTCGGCTGAAGCTTTCTCCGGCGAGGCGGCGGACCTCTGCCTCCATGCGTTCGAGACCGGGCGGCAGGCGCAGGCGCAGGTCGAGGCCCTTGCCGTTGACCGAGCGCAGTTCCCATGCCCAGCGCCAGCGGCCGCTCGTTCCCTCGCGCCGCGCAAAACCGGTCATGGACTGCAAAGCCATGCGAGCCTCCAGAAAGTCTCAGTTGATCTTCTTTTTCTTCGGCGGCGCGACGGTCGCGCCATTATCCGCCGGCTGCTCTTCCGGCTGGCCGTCGACTGCGATGTTCGGGTCTGAACCCTTGTCGGCTTCGAGCTTGCGCCAGCGCTTGACGTTAGCATTGTGCTCCTCGAGCGTCGCAGAGAAAACATGGCCACCAGAGCCGTCAGCGACGAAATAGAGATCCTGCGTCTTCCAGGGATTGGCGACGGCTTCCAGCGCATCCTTGCCGGGATTGGCGATCGGCGTCGGCGGCAGACCCTTGATGACATAGGTGTTATAAGGTGTGTCCCGCTTCAGGTCCGACTGGTAGATCGGCCGGTCGGCCGGTTTACCCTCGCCGCCGAAGAGGCCGTAGATGATCGTCGGGTCGGACTGCAGGCGCATGCCCTTGCCGAGCCGGTTCAGGAAAACGGAGGCGACATGAGCACGCTCGTCGGGAACGCCGGTTTCCTTTTCGACGATCGAGGCGAGTGTCACGAACTCCTCCTTGGATCGCAGCGGCAGCGACGAGTCACGCTTATCCCAGATCTGATCGACGAGCTTCTGCTGCGCAGCCGCCATCTGTTCGATGATTTCCGAGCGCTTGGTGCCGCGCGAGAATTTGTAGGTATCCGGACGCAGGCTGCCCTCGGTCGGCAGTGCCGCCGGCAAGTCGCCTTCCAGCACGGTATCCTGCAGCATCCGGTCGAACATCTGGCGGACCGTCAGACCCTCGGGGAAGGAAACGGAATAGAGAATGGACTTGCCCGATTTCAGCAGCTCCATGATATCCCTCATGGAGGCCCTCGCCTTGATCTCGTATTCACCCGCCTTCAGGCTCTCACCGGTAGAAAGATGCGTTGCCGTGAGATAGCGGAAGATGCGGGCATCGCTGATGATCGCGTTGCGCTCGAGATTCGAGGCGATTTCGGCCAGACCAGCACCGTTGCGGACGATGAAATTGGTGTTGGTCTGCAACGGACCGGGGTTCCGATAGGTCGAGGTGGCGTAATAGAAGCCGATGACTGCGACGACGCAGACCAGAACCGCCATCGTCATGAGGAAGTTCAGGAAAAGAACGACCTGGCCGCGGGCTTTCTTGGACCGCTTCGGCGGCTCCGGAACGCGCTCCGGACGCAGGGCTTCGCTGGGCGATTTCGGGATAATCGGTCCCTTCTGCGCCTGGGTATCGTTGCTCTGGTTCGTCGTATCGCTCACCGGCAATCCTCTAAAACTTGACCCTCACTTCGCTATTTCGCGAAGCAATGCGGCAAAAGCAGGTTCTGCCGCCGTTCAACGACGCCGCTGCCGGTCGTTATGCTTTCGCACGCCCTCCTACGCAACGGAGAGGACGGCCGGTTGCGGTGCATGGGAGACCCATTACACCGCTTGCAGCACTCTTATTGCGCGTAACGGCGCAGCACGAGCGACGCGTTCGTGCCGCCGAATCCGAACGAGTTGGACAGCGCCACATTGATGTCTCGCTCACGCGCCTTGTGCGGAACAAGATCGATCGCCGTCTCCCGTTCGGGATTGTCGAGATTGAGTGTCGGCGGCGCGATATTGTCGCGAATGGCGAGCGTGGCGAAGATCGCCTCGATGGCACCGGCAGCACCGAGAAGGTGTCCTGTCGCCGACTTGGTCGAGGACATGGAGATCTTCGACGCCGCATTGCCAACCAGTCGCTCGACGGCGCCGAGTTCGATCGTGTCGGCCATGGTCGAGGTACCGTGGGCATTGATGTAATCGATATCCGCCGGCGTCAGCCCGGCGCGCTTCAGCGCCATCGTCATGCAGCGGCCGGCGCCCTCGCCGTCTTCGGACGGCGCGGTGATGTGATAGGCATCGCCCGACAAGCCGTAGCCGACGATTTCGGCGTAGATCCTGGCGCCGCGCGCCTTGGCATGTTCCAGTTCCTCGAGCACGACGATGCCGGCGCCTTCGCCCATGACGAAGCCGTCGCGGTCGCGGTCATAGGGGCGCGAAGCCTTCTGCGGGTCATCGTTGTGCTGGGTCGACAGCGCCTTGCAGGCGGCAAAACCTGCAAGCGAAATGCGGCTGACGGGGGATTCCGTACCGCCGGCGACCATGACGTCGGCGTCGCCCAGCGCAATCAAGCGCGCGGCATCGCCGATCGCATGCGCGCCCGTCGAGCAGGCGGTGACGACCGAATGATTGGGTCCGCGCAGCTTGTGGCGGATCGAGACCTGGCCGGAGACGAGGTTGATCAGGCGGCCGGGAATGAAGAAGGGGGAGATGCGGCGCGGGCCCTTGTCGCGCAGGGTATAACCCGCCTCGACAATGCCTTCGATGCCGCCGATGCCGGATCCGATCAGCACGCCGGTGGCGATCTGGTCCTCATCGGTTTCAGGATGCCAGCCGGCATCGGCAAGCGCCATGTCGGCGGCGGCCATGCCGTAGATGATGAAGGGATCGACCTTGCGCTGCTCCTTCGGCTCCATCCACTGATCGACATTGAAGGTGCCGTCGGTGCCGTCACCGATAGGAATACGGCAGGCGATCTTGGCGGGAAGATCATCGACCTCGAATTCGGTGACGAGGCGGGCGCCGTTCTGACCGGCAAGCAGCCGGGACCACGTCACCTCGGTTCCGCATCCCAAGGGTGATACCATGCCGGTACCGGTGATGACGACACGTCTCATCGCGTGCTTTCCCCCGTCTCTTATGTTCTATGGAGAAATATGCCGAAAAGAAAAGGGCGGACTCCAGGCCCGCCCTTTCTCAAATTCACAGGATCAGGCCTGGGCCTTCTCAATAAACTTCACTGCATCGCCTACCGTCAGGATCGAGTCAGCAGCGTCGTCAGGAATTTCAACGCCGAATTCTTCTTCGAAAGCCATGACAAGTTCGACCGTGTCGAGCGAGTCAGCGCCCAGATCGTCGATAAAGCTGGCGCTCTCGACGACCTTGTCGGCATCAACGCCAAGATGATCAATAACAATTTTCTTTACGCGGTCTGCGATATCGCTCATGTCGGTTTCCTCGACCTTATGTCCTGATCGGAATGCCATCGCGGCACCCCTACCCTGTTTCAGCCTGCGATGTTTTCAGACATCCTCGGCAAACTCGTTTACCCGGCTTCAGAGATGTCCCAGGCTTGCAAAAAGCCCGCCGGTCCGTCTGCTTTCTCGGGACGACTGTTCACAGTCATGGCCCGCTTAACATGCTTTATGTCTGCCGCAAAGCCAGAAAATCAACGGTTCGTGATTGCTCAACATGCTATTGACGGAATTATTCCCATGCCAGCGGTTTGTCGTTTCAGATCATTGCCATGCCGCCGTTTACGTGCAGCGTCTGGCCCGTCATATAGGCAGCCTCGGAGGACGCAAGGTAAGCGACCGCCGAAGCGACCTCACCGCCTGTACCCATGCGCTTCATCGGGATCGCCCCCATGATCGCTTCCTTCTGCTTGTCATTGAGCTTGCCGGTCATGGCGCTTTCGATGAAACCCGGTGCGACGCAGTTGACCGTCACGTTGCGGGTGGCAATTTCCTGCGCCAGGGACTTGGTGAAGCCGATCATGCCGGCCTTGGAGGCGCAGTAATTGGCCTGGCCCGGATTGCCGGTGACGCCGACGATGGAGGTGATGTTGATGATGCGGCCATAGCGGCGGCGCATCATCGGATGCGTCAATTCGCGCGTCAGGCGAAAGGTCGCCGTCAGATTCACTTCGAGGACGCTGTCCCAGTCCTCGTCGCTCATGCGCACGAACAGCCCGTCGCGGGTGATGCCGGCATTGTTGACGAGGATGTCGACACCTTCGAGATCGGCCTCGGCTTTCTGGCCGAGCGCCTTGACCTCATCGCGGTCTGAGAGGTTCGCCGGGAAGATCTTGACGCGCTCGCCGAGATCGGCCGCCAGCGCTTCCAGCTTCTCGACGCGGGTGCCATGCAGGCCGACGATGGCGCCCTGCTTATGAAGAAGGCGGGCGATTTCCTCGCCGATACCGCCCGAAGCGCCTGTGACGAGAGCCTTGCGGCCGGAAAGATCGAGCATGGAAACGTTCCTTATATCAGGGACACCAAATCCGGTGTCCGGAAATACCAATCAGGCCATGAGGGCGGCGACGGCCGCGTCGATATCCGCCGGACCGTTGACGGAGATGCCGGTGATCGTCTTGTCGATGCGGCGGGCAAGGCCGGTCAGCACCTTGCCGGAACCGAGTTCATAAAGCGTCGTCACGCCATTTCCGGCAAACCATTCCACCGTCTCGCGCCAGCGGACCTGGCCGGTCACCTGCTCGACCAGCAGGCTGGCAATCTCGTCGGCGCCGGTCACCGGGGCGGCACGGACATTGGCGATGACGGGCACGACGGGGTCGGACTTCGCGACTTTTGCCAGCGCTTCGCGCATGGCGTCGGCGGCGGGCGCCATCAGCGTCGAATGGAACGGAGCAGAGACCGGCAGCAGGATGGCGCGCTTGGCGCCCTTGTCGGTCGCAAGGGCGGCCGCCTTTTCGACGGCTGCCTTCTCGCCCGAGATGACGATCTGGCCGCCGCCATTGTCGTTGGCGATCTGGCAAGCGCCGATAGCGGCCGCTGCCTCACAGACGGCAACGACGTCGGCATGTTCGAGGCCGATGATCGCGGCCATGGCGCCGACGCCGACGGGAACGGCGGCCTGCATGGCATTGCCGCGGATACGCAACAGCCGAGCGGTGTCGGCGAGCGAAAAGCTGCCGGCGGCGCAAAGCGCCGAATATTCGCCGAGCGAGTGGCCGGCGACGTAGGCGACCTTGGACTTCAGATCCAGCCCCTTGGCTTCGAGAACGCGGACAACGGCGATCGAGACGGCCATCAGCGCCGGCTGGGCGTTCGCCGTCAAGGTCAGCGTATCCTCGGGACCGTTGAACATGACGTCCGAAAGCTTTTCACCGAGTGCCTCATCGACCTCTTCGAAAACGGCGCGGGCTTCCGCGAAATTCTCGGCGAGATCCTTGCCCATGCCGACGGCCTGGCTGCCCTGACCGGGAAAAGTGAAAGCAATGGTCATTTTCATGTCCCTGATTGCGCCCCTTGAGGCTGTTTTGCCTCCAATTGACATTCTTTCCGGCAGAGTCAAGTGGCGGCTCATTCTCCGCAAAGCCTTTCGCGCGCGCGCAAAAGCCCGGCTTTTGCTCTTGCGCTCCGCCAAATCCAGCCTAGATTTGCCCGGACCTCCCCAAGGCTTTCACCTCTCTCCCAAGGTTTTTCCATGAAGTACAATTCACTAGGCCGCACCGATATTTCCGTTTCAGAGATTTGCCTTGGCACCATGACCTGGGGCTCGCAGAACAGCGAAGCCGATGCGCATGCGCAGATGGATTACGCCGTCGAAAAGGGCGTCAATTTCTTCGATACGGCCGAGCTTTATCCAACCACCCCGGTTTCAGCCGCGACACAGGGCTGGACCGAAGACTATATCGGCAGCTGGTTCGAGAAGACCGGCAAGCGCGGCGATATCGTGCTCGCCACCAAGGTTGCCGGCCGCGGCCGCGATTATCTGCGCGGCGGCGAAGGTGCCGATGCAAAGAATATCCGCCTGGCGCTCGAGGCCAGCCTGACGCGGCTGAAGACGGATTACGTCGACCTCTACCAGATCCACTGGCCGAACCGCGGCCATTTCCATTTCCGCCAGAACTGGAGCTACAATCCGTTCACCCAGGATCGCGACAAGGCGGTCGCCAATATGCTCGACATCCTGGAAACGCTCGGCGCTCTGGTGAAGGAGGGCAAGATCCGCGCGATCGGCCTTTCCAACGAAACTACCTGGGGCATGCAGAAATACCTGACGCTCTCCGAACAGAAGAGCCTGCCGCGGGTCGCCAGCGTCCAGAACGAATACAACCTGCTCTACCGCCATTTCGATCTCGATCTCGCCGAGCTCTCGCATCATGAGGATGTCGGGCTGCTCGCCTATTCGCCTCTCGCCGGCGGTATCCTGTCCGGCAAATATATCGACGGCGGCAGGCCGAAAGGTTCGCGCGGTTCGATCAACCACGATATCGGCGGCCGCCTTCAGCCGCTGCAGGAGCCGGCGACCAGAGCCTATCTGGAGATCGCCGCAACATATGGCCTCGACCCGGCAGCGATGGCGCTCGCCTTCTGCCTGTCACGTCCGTTCATGGCCTCGGTCATCATCGGAGCGACCTCGATGGAGCAGTTGAAAACAGATATCGGCGCGGCCGACATTACGCTTTCGAACGAGATCCTGGCGGAAATCGCCAAGGTGCACCGGCAGTATCCGCTGACGCTTTGATCCTATTTGTCTAGCGCCTGCCCGATGCCGACCATTGGCCGGCATCGGGTGGGTGTCCGATTGCGCTTGCCTTTGCCCAAAAAATCCGTATAAGCCGCCCTGTTCGTTAACCCGGTCTTCTGGCTGGTGGCTGAACGGAGGGCCGGTTTCCTCATGGAAATCGTTCGGAACGGAAGCGTTCCAGCCTCCCGTGTCTCCGCTCTCGACCGTCTCGGAAACGCTTTCTTGCCTGGGTCCGCCCAATCAGGAGCAGTCGTTGAGGCTTAGCCGCCGAATATCGGGTTGAACCAAACGCAAGAAAGGCAAAGCTGTCATGGCTCTTTATGAACATGTATTCCTTGCCCGGCAGGATATTTCCGCTCAGCAGGTCGATGCCCTCGTAGAACAGTACAAGGGTGTGATCGAAGCGAATGGCGGTAAAGTCGGGCGTATCGAGAACTGGGGCCTCAAGTCCCTCACCTACCGCATCAAGAAGAACCGCAAGGCGCACTACGCCCTGATGGACATCGATGCACCGGCTGCTGCCGTCCAGGAAATGGAACGTCAGATGCGCATCAGCGAAGACGTTCTTCGCTACATGACGATCGCCGTCGAGAAGCATGAAGAAGGTCCGTCTGCCATGATGCAGAAGCGCGACCGTGACGACCGTCCGCGTGAAGGCGGCCGTGGCCCGCGTGAAGGCGGCTTCGGCGATCGCGACCGCGGCCCGCGTCCGCCGCGTGAAGGTGGCTTCGGCGACCGCGACGACCGTCCGCGCCGTCCGCGCGAAGACCGTGTATAAGGGAGATCTGAGATATGTCTGAAACTTCCTCCGCTCCGGTCCGCCGCCCGTTCCATCGCCGCCGCAAGACCTGCCCGTTCTCCGGCGCCAACGCGCCGCGGATCGACTACAAGGACGTACGCCTGCTGCAGCGCTACATTTCCGAGCGCGGCAAGATCGTTCCGTCCCGCATCACGGCCGTTTCCCAGAAGAAGCAGCGCGAACTCGCCCAGGCGATCAAGCGCGCCCGTTTCCTCGGCCTGCTGCCCTACGTCGTCGCCTGATCATCGGCCGACGCGCGCACCCTTGAGGGAAGGCATTCGTGCCTTCCCTTCTCCCTTCCGCGATGGGCGCGGATCGGAACTCTTAAAACCCATGTTGAGACGTTTCTGAATCTGATTCAGCAACATCCTCTAACTGCTTGATGAAGCAGGACAGCGACCTTGAAACGACCGAACATTAAAACGCTGCTGATCGGCGCACTCGCCGGATTGACTGCCGCCCTGCTGGTGCTGGGCGCGAGCATGCAGCCGTCGTTTTTCAGCGCGCTTCTCTACACGGCCTCGGCTCTGCCGATCCTCATCGTCGGGCTCGGCTGGGGCAATACCGCCGCGATCTCGGCCGTCGTCAGCGCCGCGGCACTCGGCGCGATCTTGATCTCGCCTTCCTTCGCGCTGATCATGACGATGGTGACGCTGCTGCCGGCCGGTTGGCTCAGCCATCTCGCCAATCTGGCGCGTCCGGCCGCCGAACTCGGCGGACCCGACCATCTGCTTGCCTGGTATCCGCTCTCCGATATCCTGCTGCATCTCTGCGGTCTGGTGACGCTCGCCGTCATCGTCATCGGTGTGATCATCGGCTACGGCCCCGAAATTACCGATCCGATCGTCGATCTGCTGATCACCTCGCTCAAGCAGCAGCAGCCGGAATTCATGCCCGATCCGGCAGCGACCGCGCAGACCAAGTCGCTGATCCTGCTGATGCTGCCTGCTTTGCAGGGCGGCATGTGGGTCAGCATGCTGTTTGCCGCCTATTATTTCGCCGTGCGCATCGTTGCAGCATCCGGCCGCGGCCTTCGCCCGCGCGAGGACATTCCCTCGTCGCTGCGGATGAACCGCAACTCGATCTTCATCTTCCTGGCCGGGCTTGCCGCCTGCTTTTTCGGCGGCGTTCCGGCGCTGGTCGGCGCGACCGTGATCGGCGCCTTCGGCGCCGGTTTCATGCTTTCCGGTTTCGCCTCGCTGCATTTCCGCACGCGCAGCAAGGACTGGCGCATACCGGCCCTCATCCTCTGCTATCTGGGCTCGATGCTCATGCTGCTGCCAGCTCTCCTCATCCTCGTCCTCGGTCTCAGCGATACGCGCAAGGCGATCGCACTGACCCCGACGAAAGATGCTGATGCCCCCAAACAATCCGATACGAAAATCTGAGACACAAGAAAGGAAAAAGAAAATGCAAGTCATCCTTCTCGAACGCATCTCCAAGCTCGGCCAGATGGGCGAAACCGTAAAGGTTCGCGACGGCTTTGCCCGCAACTACCTGCTGCCGCTCGGCAAGGCGCTTCGCGCCAACGCCGCCAACAAGACCCGCTTCGAAGCCGAGCGCGCGACGCTCGAAGCCCGCAACCTCGAGCGCAAGTCGGAAGCCCAGACGGTCGCCGACGTTCTCGACGGCAAGTCCTTCATCGTCGTACGCTCCGCCGGCGAAACCGGCCAGCTCTACGGTTCGGTTGCCGCCCGTGACGTCGTCGATATTCTCGCCGCCGAAGGCTTCAATATCGGCCGCAACCAGGTTCACCTCAACACGCCGATCAAGTCGATCGGCCTGCACAAGGTCGAGCTGCAGCTGCATGCCGAAGTCGAAATCCACGTCGAGCTGAACGTCGCCCGTTCTGCCGAAGAGGCAGAGCGCCAGTCCAAGGGCGAAGAACTCACCTCGGTCGACGCGATCTACGGCGTCGACGAAGACGCGCTGCGTCCGGAAGACTTCTTCGATCCGGAAGCCGACGGCGTCGACGAAGACGAAGCATAATTTCGTCGGAGCGATCCGCGAGAGGGAAGCCCGGCCACCGCGCCGGGCTTTTTCGTTTCCACCCCTTCTATGTGAAGCTGCCGATCGGTTCGCTTTTTTAAAGGGGATCTTCCGGATGTTTTTGCTGCGTGCCTTATCGCATCGCGCTAAAATAAAATTCTCCGAAGCGGATGGGCTGAGTCGGCGCCATATCGTGTCGTGCGGGTGACACTGCCAGTATTTCTCCTTTGTGTCGCCCAAGACTGTGGAGAAGTCGAACAACGTGCACAGCGTTCAGGATTTAGGCGAAGCGAGCCCCCGCTCCTTTCGTAGCCTCTTGATTTTCGCGTCCGGAATTGCAAATCCGGAGCTGGAAAAAGACAGAACGGATGATGATGAACGACGCCGCTCGAAAGATTGCAGCTGTTGCCCCGTCGGAGCAGCATTATCGCGAAGCACCCAACAATATCGAAGCCGAGCAAGCGCTTCTGGGTGCGATCCTGATGAACAACGACGCCTATTACCGGGTGTCGGACTTCCTGAAGCCAATCCATCTCTATGAACCGCTGCACCGGAAGATCTTTGAGGTTGCCGGCGATATCATCCGCATGGGCAAGATCGCCAACCCTGTGACGATCAAGACCTTCCTGAAAGCCGACGAGAAGGTCGGCGACATGACGGTTTCGCAATATCTGGCGAGCCTGGTCAGCAATGCCGTCACCGTCATCAATGCCGAGGATTACGGCCGGGCGATCTACGACCTGGCGCTGCGCCGGGCGCTGATCACCATCGGCGAGGACGTCGTCAACATCGCCTATGACGCGCCGCTCGACATGCCGCCGCAGTCGCAGATCGAGGATACGGAACGCCGACTGTTCGAACTGGCGGAAAACGGCCGCTACGACGGCGGCTTCCAGGCCTTCAACGATGCGGTTGCGCTGGCGATCGACATGGCGGCCGTGGCCAAGGAGCGCGACGGCGGGCTTTCCGGCATTTCCACCGGCATCCATTCGCTGGATTCCAAGATGGGTGGCCTGCAGAGGTCGGACTTGATCGTGCTTGCCGGACGCCCCGGCATGGGCAAGACCTCGCTTGCCACCAACATCGCCTACAACATCGCCGCCGCCTATGAAGGCGAAGTCCAGTCGGACGGCAGCATGAAGGCGAAGAACGGCGGCGTCGTCGGTTTCTACTCGCTCGAAATGTCGTCCGAACAGCTTGCCACCCGTATCATCTCTGAGCAGACCGAAGTCTCCTCCTCGAAGATCCGCCGCGGCGACATCAACGATGCCGATTTCGAAAAGCTCGTCGCCTGCTCGATGATGATGCAGAAGGTGCCGCTCTTTATCGACCAGACCGGCGGCATCTCGATCGCCCAGCTTTCGGCCCGCGCGCGCCGTCTGAAGCGCCAGCGCGGCCTCGACGTGCTTGTGGTCGACTACATTCAGCTGATGACCGGCTCGGGCAAATCCAGCGACAACCGCGTGCAGGAAATCACCCAGATCACCACCGGCCTGAAGGCGCTCGGCAAGGAGCTCAACGTTCCGATCATCGCGCTGTCGCAGCTCTCGCGTCAGGTCGAAAGCCGCGACGACAAGCGGCCGCAGCTGTCCGACCTTCGCGAATCCGGCTCGATCGAGCAGGACGCCGACGTCGTGCTCTTCGTGTTCCGCGAGGAATATTATGTCAAGAATTCGGAGCCGCGCGACCTCCACGATCCGAAATATCCGGAATGGGAAGCGCTGTTCGACAAGGTGAAGGGCACGGCCGACGTCATCATCGCCAAGCAGCGCCACGGGCCGACCGGCACGGTGAAGCTCGCCTTCCAGTCGGAATTCACGCGCTTTGCCGATCTCGCCGATCCCTCCTTCACCCAATATGAAGAGCACTGATCGCGCGGATGCTGCATGCAGGACCGGGCTTTTCCTTGACATAGTTGACCTTTAAACTGGCCGGGGAATCTTCTCTGGCCTCTTTTCGATGTGGATCATGAGCGAAATTTTCGACGCCCCCGAAGATGATAATTTTGCCTCGGCAGGGCTGCGGCTGACCGTCGACCTGACCGCTCTGACGGAGAACTGGCGTGACATGGCGCGGCGCTCGGGGGCGGCGCGCGCCTCGGCGGTCGTCAAGGCGGATGCCTACGGCATGGGCATCGAGGATGCCGGCGAAGCGCTCTATATGGCCGGCGCGCGCGACTTCTTCGTCGCGACCGTCGACGAGGGCGTGACGCTTCGCCTCTATGCGCCCGAGGCACGCATCTTCGTGCTCTCAGGCATCTGGCCGGGCACCGAGCGGCGCTTCTTCGAAAACGATCTGGTGCCGGTGATTTCCTCCGACGAACAGCTCGCCTTCTGGATGGCGGTGCTTGCCGATTACGGCGATTACCCCTGCGCGCTGCATGTCGACACCGGCTTCAATCGGCTCGGGTTGCACATCGACGATGCGATCGCGCTCGCCGACGACGTCTCGCGGCCGGCGAGCTTCGCGCCCGTGCTTGTCATGAGCCATCTCGCCTGCGCCGACGATCCCACCCATGCGATGAACCGGCAGCAACTCGAATCATTCCACAGGGTTAGCGCCGCCTATGAAGGCATCGATTCAAGCCTTGCGGCCTCGGCGGGCATCTTTCTCGGTGAGGATTATCACTTCGACCTGACCCGCCCCGGCATCGCGCTCTATGGCGGCGAAGCGGTCAGCGGCATGGCGAACCCGATGCGGCCGGTCGCAACGGCGGAAGCGCGCATCATCCAGGTGCGCAGCGTCGAAGCCGGCGAGACCGTCAGCTATGGGCGGGCACTGCAGCTTCGCCGTGAAAGCCGGCTGGCGATCGCCTCGGCCGGTTATGCCGACGGCTACATGCGCAGCCAGTCGAGCGGCGGCGTGCCACTGCGCCAGGTAGTGCCGCAAGGCGGGCAGGGTTTCATCGCCGGATGCAAGGTTCCGGTTGCCGGCCGGATCACCATGGACCTGACGATCTTCGATATCACCGACCTGCCTGACAACGCCGTGCGCGCCGGGGATTATGTCGAGCTGTTCGGAAAGAACATGCCGGTGGACGATGTGGCGCGGGCATGCGGCACGATCGGATACGAGATTCTGACCAGCATGGGGCTTCGCCACGAGCGGCGCTACGTGGCCGAGGAGTAGCCTTCCTATCAGCGGCTGCTGAGGACGAGGCGGACACCAAGCGCGAGGAAAAGCGCACCGAGGCCGCGATCGAGCCAAAGTCCGATTTTTTGATTATGCCTGATTGCATCCGCAAGGCGCCCGCCGAGAAGGACGAGCGGCGGTTCGATGAAGGCGGCGACGACGATGATAAGCCCGCCATGCAGCATGAGCTGCGCCCATGCCGGCCCTGCCCCTTCGACGACGAATTGCGGCAGGAAAGCCAGGAAGAATATCGCCACTTTCGGATTGAGCAGCGACACCAGAATCCCCTGCCGGTAGATTCTTGCGACCGGCAAACTTTCACCGGCGGCCTTTATCAGGCCGTTGCCGCCGCCGGAACGCAAAGCCTGAATGCCGAGCCAGACGAGATAGGCGGCGCCGATCCATTTGACCGTGGAGAACGCGACGGCAGAAGCGGCAAGTATGGCCGAGAGACCAAGTGCAGCCATCAGCACGTGCAGGCAGGCGCCGGACCAGACGCCGAACAGCGCGGAAAAACCGGCACGTTTTCCGCTTCTCATCGTGTGACCGAGGATGAAGGCGATGTCGGGACCGGGCGAGAGATTGAGCAGAACCGCCGCCGACAGAAATGCAAGCCAGTGCGCAAACGAATAATCGAACATCTTCACCATTCCCGGATTACAGCGCGGCGCGTCTTCTCAGACGCGCAAAGGACGCCGTAACACTTTCAATCCTCGCATCGGACCGATGCGCCAGAGGTAAAGGATAGGCATGGGTTCGCTGATGGGGAAATCATTAGTTTTGATCCGTCGCGATAGCCATTATCTCAAGCACGACAATGATTCGGTGAAGCGGCGCGTCGCTTCGCTCGGGAACCCGGACTGAAAGAGTAATCGATGGCGAAGGCCAGGACACAATTCATCTGCCAGAGTTGCGGCACGGTTCATAACCGCTGGGCCGGCAAATGCGAGAACTGCGGCGAGTGGAACACCATCGTCGAGGAAGACCCGATGGGCGGGATCGGCTCCGGTCCGGGCAAGACGCCGAAGAAGGGCCGACCGGTGGCGCTGACGGCGCTCTCCGGCGAGATCGAGGAGGCGCCACGCATCCATACAGCCATGTCGGAGCTCGACCGGGCGCTCGGCGGCGGTTTCGTGCGCGGTTCGGCGGTGCTGATCGGAGGCGATCCCGGCATTGGCAAATCGACCCTGCTGATGCAGGCCGCCGCCGCCCTTGCACGGCGCGGCCACAAGATCATCTACGTCTCCGGCGAAGAAGCCGTGGCGCAGGTGCGGCTGCGGGCGCAACGCCTTGCGGCGGCCGATACCGACGTGATGCTGGCAGCAGAAACCAATGTCGAGGATATTCTGGCGACGCTCGCCGAGGGCAAGCGGCCGGATCTCGTCATCATCGATTCCATCCAGACGCTGTGGAGCGAACTTGCCGAATCCGCTCCGGGAACGGTGACGCAGGTGCGCACCGGGGTGCAGGCAATGATCCGTTTCGCCAAGCAGACGGGGGCCGCCATGGTGCTCGTCGGCCACGTAACCAAGGACGGGCAGATTGCCGGGCCGCGCGTCGTCGAGCACATGGTCGACGCCGTGCTCTATTTCGAAGGCGACCGCGGCCATCACTACCGTATCCTGCGCACAGTCAAGAACCGCTTCGGCCCGACCGACGAGATCGGCGTCTTCGAAATGTCCGACAGAGGCTTGCGCGAAGTCGCCAATCCTTCCGAACTCTTCCTTGGTGAGCGCAACGAAAAATCGCCGGGTGCTGCCGTCTTTGCCGGCATGGAGGGCACCCGCCCCATTCTCGTCGAAGTGCAGGCGCTGGTGGCCCCAACCTCGCTCGGCACGCCCCGGCGCGCCGTGGTCGGCTGGGATTCAGCGCGGCTGTCGATGATCCTTGCGGTGCTGGAAGCCCATTGCGGCGTCAGGCTCGGCCAGCACGACGTCTATCTCAACGTCGCCGGCGGTTACCGCATCTCCGAACCGGCGGCCGATCTTGCCGTCGCCTCGGCGCTCGTTTCCTCGCTTGCCGGTATTGCCCTTCCTGCCGATTGCGTCTATTTCGGCGAAGTCAGCCTGTCGGGTGCCATCCGGCCGGTTGCGCACACCGCTCAGCGCCTCAAGGAAGCCGAGAAGCTGGGCTTTTCCGCAGCGCTGCTTCCATCCGCCTCCGCCGAATTGCCGAAGGGCTCAGGCGGGCGCTGGAGCGAAGTCGCAAGCCTGCCGGATCTGGTCGCGCGCATCGCCGGATCGAAGGGAGCGCTGCGTGTGGAAGACGAGGTTTGATCCTTTCATTGCCGGGAATGGTGATGATATAGGAGGCACACGATAAGGCACGACACGGCCGCCAAGCGGCAGTCCTGGAGTTGAATTTACATGCCCATTACGATTTTCGACGGTATTGTCATCGGCGTCGTGCTCTTCTCCGCCGTGCTGGCGATGGTCCGCGGCTTTTCGCGCGAGATTCTTTCGATCGCGAGCTGGGGCGGTTCGGCCGCGGCTGCCTATTATCTCTATCCGTACCTGCTGCCCTATGCGAAGAAATATACCGATGACGACCGTATCGCGATCGTCGGTTCGGCAGCGGTCGTCTTCCTGATCGCGCTCATCGTCATCTCCTTCATCACGATGAAGATCGCCGATTTCATCATCGACAGCCGTGTCGGCGCGCTCGACCGCACGCTCGGCTTCCTGTTCGGGGCAGCGCGCGGCGTGCTGCTCCTGGTCGTCGCCGTCGCCTTCTGGAACTGGCTCGTCGATGCCGACCACCGTCCGGCCTGGGTCAACGAAGCGAAGTCGAAGCCCTTCCTGGATTCGATGGTCGTGAAGCTGAAATCGGTTCTGCCGGAGCAATTTGCCCAGATGATACCGGAAAGCATCCGTGATAAGCTGCAGCCGCCGGCACAGGGCGCGGGAGGCACCACTCCGCCGACGGGCGACCAGGCTCCGGCGGAAGACGCACCGACCGCGCCTGCAGACGGCGCACAGCAGCCGGCGAATTGACACAGTGTTCAAGAGCTTGACCCGCCTTCCGGCAATCGCCATTTGAGCGGGACGTGAATAAGGGTCCGGCCGGGCATTCCAGCTCCGCCGGGCTCAGCTATTTCTGGAAATGCCGATCCATTCTTGTGAGAGCAGAGGCCCGCAGAAATGAACCAGTCCCATTCCTTCCCGACCGACGATCCGCTCGACGGAGATACGCTGCATGAAGAATGCGGGGTTTTCGGTATTTTGGGACATCCCGATGCCGCCGCGCTCACGGCTCTCGGCCTGCATGCGCTTCAACATCGCGGACAGGAAGCGGCCGGCATCGTCTCCTTCGACGGCAAGCGCTTCTATCAAGAGCGCCACATGGGCCTTGTCGGCGACCACTATACCAATCCGATGACGCTTGCCCGCCTGCCCGGCAGTATTACGATCGGTCATACCCGCTACTCGACAACCGGCGAAGTGGCTATGCGCAACGTGCAGCCGCTCTTTGCCGAACTGGAAGAAGGCGGCATCGCCATTGCCCATAACGGCAATTTCACCAATGGCCTGACGCTGCGCCGCCAGATCATCGCGACCGGCGCCATCTGTCAGTCGACTTCCGATACCGAAGTCGTCCTGCACCTCATCGCCCGTTCCCGCCATGCTTCCACGTCCGACCGCTTCATCGACGCCATTCGTCAGATGGAAGGCGGCTATTCGATGCTCGCCATGACGCGCACCAAGCTGATTGCCGCGCGCGACCCGACCGGTATCCGCCCACTCGTCATGGGAGAATTCGACGGCAAGCCGATCTTCTGCTCGGAGACCTGCGCACTCGACATCATCGGCGCCAAGTTCATCCGCGACGTTGAGAACGGCGAGGTTATCATCTGTGAAATCCAGCCCGACGGCTCGATCAGCATCGATGCGCGCAAGCCCAGCAAGCCGCAGCCGGAACGCCTATGCCTGTTCGAATATGTCTATTTCGCTCGCCCGGACTCGGTGGTCGGTGGCCGCAACGTCTATACGACGCGCAAGAGCATGGGCATGAACCTCGCCAAGGAATCGCCCGTCGATGGCGACGTCATCGTGCCGGTGCCGGACGGCGGCACGCCGGCAGCGCTCGGCTATGCGCAGCAGAGCGGGATTCCCTTCGAATACGGCATCATCCGCAACCATTATGTCGGTCGCACCTTCATCGAGCCGACGCAGCAGATCCGCGCCTTCGGTGTGAAGCTGAAGCATTCGGCCAACCGGGCGATGATCGAAGGCAAGCGCGTGGTGCTGGTCGATGATTCGATCGTTCGCGGTACGACGTCTCTCAAGATCGTGCAGATGATCCGCGAAGCCGGGGCGCGCGAAGTCCATGTCCGCGTCGCAAGCCCGATGATTTTCTTCCCGGATTTCTACGGCATCGACACGCCCGATGCCGAAAAGTTGCTGGCAAACCAGTATGCCGATGTCGAAGCCATGGCCAAATATATCGGCGCGGACTCGCTCGCCTTCCTGTCGATCAACGGACTTTACCGTGCCGTTGGCGGCGAGGATCGCAACCCCGCCCGGCCGCAGTTCACCGACCACTATTTTACCGGCGACTATCCGACCCGCCTGCTCGACAAGAACGGCGAGTCCATGGGCAACAAGATTTCCATGCTTGCCAGCAACGGCTGACACGGCGCGCCGGCTTTTCCATTGTCCCATCCCGAGGGGTTCAATCGCACCCCTCTCCCTTCGTGAGGGAACACGACATCATGAATATCAATCTTGAGGGCAAGATCGCACTCGTCACCGGTGCGTCGCGTGGCATCGGCTATTTCACAGCGCTGGAACTTGCCAAAGCCGGCGCCCATGTGATTGCCTGCGCACGCACGGTCGGCGGGCTCGAGGACCTCGACGATGCGATCAAGGCTGTCGGCGGCACGGCAACACTCGTGCCCTTCGACCTTTCCGACATGAATGCGATCGATGCGCTCGGCGGCTCGATCTTCGAGCGCTGGGGCAAGCTCGACATCCTTGTCGCCAATGCCGGCGTGCTCGGCGTCATTTCGCCGATCGGCCATATCGAAGCGAAAGTGTTCGAGAAGGTGATGACCATCAACGTCACCGCGACATGGCGGCTGATCCGCTCGGTCGACCCGCTGCTTGCCCGCTCGGATGCCGGCCGCGCGGTGATCATCTCTTCGGGTGCTGCCCACAAGTGCCGCCCCTTCTGGGGCGCCTATTCCGCTTCCAAGGCTGCGGTCGAAGCGCTGGCGCGCACATGGGCCGGCGAGAGCCAAAGCACCCCGTTGCGGGTCACCAGCGTCGATCCGGGGGCGACACGCACGGCGATGCGGGCGCAGGCAGTGCCCGGCGAAGATCCGCAGACGCTGCCGCATCCCTCCGAGGTCGCAAAGGCGATCCTGCCGTTGCTCGGGCCTGGTGTGACGGAGACGGGCAAGCTGTTCATCGTTCGAGAGAACAAGCTCGTCGATTACCGGCTGCCCGAATAGGCCGGCGTTTCAGATAGGCCGGACGTTTCAATTCGCTGCAACGGCGGGGAACAGATGCGCTAGGCCCGCTTCCGACGGGCATAGCGCATTCAGGTCAACCGGACCCTGGATGCCGTCCAAGGTGCCGTTATCGGCAAATTGCCAGATCGACCAACGGCTGCACTCTTCCTGCCTCGGCTCTCTGAACACGCTGCGCAGCCACAGATAGTGGTCGGGGAAGCGCGATTCATTGCCTTTCAGATATTGATCGAAGAACTCCTGCGTGACGTAGAAAATAGGCTTCTCCGGAAAAGTGCCATTCAGCTCGGTGAAAAAGGCGTTCACCTCGGCAGCTATTTCCTCGAGCGTCGGGATCTTGTTGCAATTGCCGACAAACTCCAGATCGACGGCGATCGGCAGAGTTCCCTGCTCCTTTGGCACGGTCGCCAGGACATTCTGCGCCTGATCCTTACCCGGGCGACAGAAGGTGAAGAAATGATAAGCGCCCCTGACCATTCCCGCATCTCCGGCGCGCTGCCAGTTGTCGACGAACTTGGAATCCCGATGGTCTCCGCCTTCGGTCGCCTTCATGAAGGCGAAACGGACATTCGGCTGCGCGGCAACGACCTTCCAATCGATATCGCCCTGGTGATGGCTGACATCGATGCCTTGGATTGGATAGTTGCTGAGAGAGGGATTGTTGAAGCGAAGCATCCCGAAATCGTATGCGAAATATGCAGCGAATGCGACCACCAGAACCGCAGTCGCTCCGATCGTCGATCGCGCAAGTCTCCGCATCCCTTCCACCTATTTTCAACAGCTTCTCAACTGGCTATGCGAGATTTGTGCTCCGAAAATGGCGGACGAATTTCAAGAGCGCGCTAATGGGTTTCAAAGACGTTGGTTGCTGCCATCGATTCATCGGAGGGATGGATCCTGTTGCCGATGGATCGCTCTTCGCCCCCTTGACCGGAAGCGCGAACCGGGCCATAAAACCCGCCATGAAAACGGTTATCTGCATTATCTGCCGGAAGATTATTCGCTAGCGCGAGCGCTGGCCCGGCCGTTTTCGTCTCCCAAATAGTCAAGATGCGAAACGCCCCGGTCCGCCGGTCGTGATATTTTTCTGATCGTGCATTTGGGAGAGTGAAATGGACGCGACGCCGGAACTGAAGCTGTACAACACGCTGACACGGGAAAAATCGGTCTTTTCGCCGATCGATCCCAACAATGTCCGCATGTATGTCTGCGGCCCGACCGTCTATGACTTCGCTCATATCGGCAATGCCCGGCCAGCCATCGTCTTCGATATGCTGTTCCGGCTGCTGCGCCATGTCTATGGCAAAGACCACGTCACTTATGCCCGCAACATCACCGACGTCGACGACAAGATCAATGCGCGGGCGCTTCGAGACCATCCGGGCCTGCCGCTCAATGAAGCGATCCGCGCGGTCACCGAAAATACAGAGATGCAATATCACGCCGATGTCGCCGAACTCGGCTGCCTGGAGCCGAGCTTCGAGCCGCGCGCCACCGACAATATCGTTGAGATGACCGAGATCATCGAGAAGCTGATCGGCAACGGCCATGCCTATGTCGCATCGGGCGAAGTGCTGTTCGACACCAAATCCATGGCGGATTACGGTCAGCTGTCGAAGCGCCCGCTCGACGAGCAGCAGGCCGGCGCCCGCATCGCCGTCGACGCGCACAAGAAGAACCCGGGTGATTTTGTGCTCTGGAAGCTGTCGAGCCACAACGAACCCGGCTGGGAGAGCCCATGGGGCCGCGGCCGGCCCGGTTGGCACATCGAATGCTCGGCGATGAGCAAGCGTTATCTCGGCGACGTCTTCGACATTCATGGCGGCGGGCTGGACCTGATCTTCCCGCATCATGAAAACGAGATCGCCCAGTCGCGCTGCGCCCACGGCACGGAGGTGATGGCGAACGTCTGGATGCACAACGGCTTCCTGCAGGTCGAAGGGCGCAAGATGTCGAAATCCGAAGGCAATTTCGTCACCATCCACGAGTTGCTGCACGCGGACATCTTCGGCGGCCGTAGCTGGCCGGGCCAGGTGCTGCGCATTGCCATGCTGATGACGCATTACCGCGAGCCGATCGATTTTTCGATCAAGCGGCTGGAAGAAGCCGAACGTCTGCTCGCCAAATGGCCGGTAGCCGAAGCCGGCGATGCGGCGCCCGATGAAGCCGTGCTGAACGCGCTTTCCGACGACCTCAATACGGTCGCGGCAGTGCAGGCACTGCATGCGCTGGCCCAGGCTGCCCATGCGGATCCCACAGCCCGTGGCGTCTTTGCAGCAACGGCCGACCTTCTGGGCCTGTTGCCGAAAAAGATGGAGATCGACGAAGCCGTCGCGTCGGCAGTCGATGCGCTGGTCGCGATGCGTCTCGAAATGCTGAAGGCGAAGAACTTCACCGAGGCTGACAAGATCCGTGACGAGCTGACGGCGAAGGGCATCCAGTTGAAGGACGGCAAGGATCCGGTGACGGGTGAGCGCGTGACGACGTGGGAGATGAAGCGGTGAGAGCGGCATCTTGGGATAAGACCCCTCCCCAACCCCTCCCCACAAGGGGGAGGGGCTACGGTGCCGCAGCGTCTCGGAATAGCCTGATCGTCAGCGCACGAGTTAGCGTTGCCGCCTTTGCCCATGTTTGCGGCTGGAACGACAACGGTGCCGCATCTAAGCCCTCCCCCTTGTGGGGAGGGTTGGGAGGGGTCTTTTTCTCATCGGCATCGCTGCGGAGGGACCTGCCATGACCAAGACCTATACCGGCGGGTGCCAATGTGGAGCGATCCGGTTCCGGGTCAGCGGCGACATCAAGGATTCGTCGATCTGTCATTGCCGTATGTGCCAGAAGGCGTTCGGTGCTTATTATGCGCCGCTGGTCTCGGTGCGCGGCGCCGATTTCGAATGGACACGCGGCAAGCGGAAAAAATTCCGCTCTTCCAATTTCGTCGAGCGCGGCTTCTGCGGCGATTGCGGCACGCCGCTCACCTATGAGGCGCCGGATGGAATGGCGATTGCCGCGGGCGCGTTTGACGATCCTTCGGCGTTTCCGCCGGTGGTCCAATTCGGTATCGAAGGCAAGATCGGTTTCGTCGATCATCTGCACGAATTGCCGGGGCACCGGACGGAGGAGGACGCGCAGGCTGCCCCCTTCCTGCTCGAGCTCGTCTCCTACCAGCATCCCGATCATGAGACGCAGGCATGGCCACAGAAGGAGCTCGGATGACGGCGGAATCAGACAGAAGCGGCGGGTGCCAGTGCGGGGCGGTGCGTTACCGCGCCAAAGGCGAACTCGGCTATCCCCATCTTTGCCATTGCCGCATGTGCCAGAAGGCGGCGGGCAATTATTTCATGCCGCTTGCCGCCGCGATGCGTAACGATTTTACCCTGACGCGCGGCGCTCCGAAATGGTTTCAGTCTTCGGATCTGGTGCGGCGCGGTTTCTGCGGCGATTGCGGCACGCCGCTGTTCTACGACATTCCGGAAGCGGACTCGATCAACCTCACGCTCGGCTCGTTGGACGATCCCGATGGGGTCAAGCCGGTTATGCAATCGAACACCGGCCGCAAGATGTCCTGGTTTCATGCGCTCGACGGCCTGCCGCTGGAACCACAGCCTGAAACGCCCGACCGCGAGAATGCGATCGCGGCAAGCAACCATCAGCACCCGGACCACGACACGAAAAGCTGGCCGCTCGGAGAAACCTCATGACGGATACGATAAAGACAGGCGGATGCCAGTGCGGCGCTGTGCGCTTCCGCATCTCAGGCAGACTGGGGCGACCTTCGATCTGCCATTGCCGCATGTGCCAAAAGCAGTTCGGCGGCTTCTTCTCCGCGCTCGTTACCGCGCCTGAGGAAGGGATGGAATGGACGCGCGGCGAGCCGAGCTATTTCCAGTCCTCGGTCAATATCGAACGCGGCTTCTGCAGCAATTGCGGCACGCCGATGACCTATCGCCATCCGGGCGGGCTGGAGCTTGCGATCGGCACATTCGACGATCGCAGCGACCTCGCTCCGCTGATCCAGGTCAACTACGAGGCCCGCCTGCCCTGGGTCGAGAAAATCTTCGAGGCGCCGGTGCTGAAGGATCAGGATTTCTACGCACGACAGGAGGCTATCATCTCCTTCCAGCATCCCGACCACGACACAGAAGTCTGGCCCGCGAAAGGCGTGAAGATATGACCGAGATGTTGCGCACGCTCTATCCCGAAATCGAGCCCTATGCTTCCGGCCATCTCGATGTCGGCGACGGCCATGTGATCTATTGGGAGCGCTCGGGCACACCAGGCGCCAAGCCTGCCGTCTTCCTGCATGGCGGTCCGGGCGGCGGCATCTCACCCGCCCATCGCCGGCTCTTCGATCCCGCTCTCTACGACGTCATGCTGTTCGACCAGCGCGGTTGCGGCAGGTCGACGCCGCATGCGGAGCTCCATGCCAACACGACCTGGCACCTCGTCGCCGATATCGAGCGGCTGCGCGAGATGGTGGGCGTCGACAGCTGGCAGGTGTTCGGCGGTTCCTGGGGTTCGACGCTGGCGCTCGCCTATGCCGAGACGCATCCGGAGCACGTCTCCGAGCTCATCCTGCGCGGCATCTACACGCTGACCAAGGCGGAGCTCGACTGGTATTACCAATTCGGCGTCTCGGAAATGTTCCCCGACAAGTGGGAGAGGTTTATCGCTCCCATTCCTAGGGAAGAGCGTCATGAGATGATGCATGCCTATCATCGCCGCTTGACGCATGAGGACAAGAACGTGCGCCTTAAGGCCGCGCAGGCCTGGAGCATCTGGGAAGGCGAAACGATTACGCTGCTGCCGGAACCTTCGACGAGCGGCAAGTTCGAGGAGCCGGAATTCGCTTATGCATTTGCGCGCATCGAAAACCATTTCTTTGTCAATGCCGGCTGGATGGACGAGGGACAGTTGATCCGCGATGCGGGCAGGCTCAGGGATATTCCGGGCGTCATCGTACATGGACGCTACGATATGCCCTGCCCGGCCAAATATGCCTGGCTGCTGCACAAGGCCTGGCCGAAGGCAGAGTTCCACCTGATCGAGGGCGTGGGCCATGCCTATTCGGAACCGGGGATTCTCGATCAACTGATCCAGGCGACGGACAAGTTTGCCGGGAAGCAAGCCTGATCGTTGGCATTGGGGGGCAACCCCTCACCCTAACCCTCTCCCCGCCCGCGGGGAGAGGGGACGTGCCCTGCGATACGGTGCGGCATATCCCTCTTCTCCCCATCATAACGGGGAGAAGGTGGCGGCAGCCGGATGAGGGGCAGCATCCGCACTCCATCACAACCCGCCTGGCGGGAGGAACCGACATGAAAGAACGCATCTATCTCTTCGACACGACGCTCCGGGACGGGCAGCAGACGCCCGGCATCGATTTTTCCGTCGAGGACAAGATTGCGATCGCCGCCATGCTGGACGAATTCGGCATCGATTACGTCGAGGGCGGATATCCCGGCGCCAACCCGACGGATACCGCTTTCTTCAGCGAGAAGCGCACCAGCCAGGCCAGTTTCGTCGCCTTCGGCATGACGAAGCGGGCCGGCGTTTCGGTCTCCAACGATCCCGGCATTGCCGGGCTGCTGCAGGCGAAATCCGACGCCATCTGTTTCGTCGCCAAGAGCTGGGATTATCATGTCGCGGTGGCGCTCGGCTGCACCAACGAGGAAAACCTCGAATGCATCGCCGAAAGCGTCAAGGCGGCGGTTGGCGCGGGCAAGGAGGCGATCGTCGATTGCGAGCATTTCTTCGACGGCTTCAAGGCCAATCCGGCCTATGCGCTCGCCTGCGCCAACATGGCCTATGAGAGCGGCGCCCGCTGGGTCGTGCTCTGCGACACCAATGGCGGCACGCAGCCGCCCGAGGTGCGCGCCATCGTCGAGGCGGTGATCGCCTCAGGCGTTCCCGGCCACTGTCTTGGCATCCATGCGCATAACGACACCGGCCAGGCGGTCGCCAATTCGCTTGCCGCGGTCGACGCCGGCGTCCGGCAGATCCAGGGCACGCTCAACGGTATCGGCGAGCGCTGCGGCAATGCCAATCTGGTGACACTGACCCCGACGCTGGCGCTGAAGAGCGCCTACAACACACGTTTCGAAACGACGATCGACGAGGAGCGGCTGCTCAACCTCACCCGGCTCTCGCATGCCTTCGACGAGCTGCTCAACCGCTCGCCCGACCACCAGATGCCCTATGTCGGCGCTTCCGCCTTTGCCACCAAGGCCGGCATTCATGCATCGGCGCTGCTCAAGGATCCGCGGACCTATGAACATGTGCCGCCGGAAACCGTCGGCAACTTCCGCAAGGTCATGGTCTCCGACCAGGGCGGCAAGGCGAACTTCATCAATGCGCTGAAACGGCGCGGCATCGCGGTCGCCAAGGATGATCCGAAGCTCGACCTGCTGATCTCGATCGTCAAGGAACGTGAATCCATCGGCTATGCCTATGAGGGCGCGGATGCGAGCTTCGAGCTGCTGGCGCGCCGCACGCTCGGCACGATCCCGGAATTCTACACCATCGAAGGCTTCCGCGTGATGATAGAGCGCCGCTTCGACAGTCTCGGCCGTGTGAAGATCGTCTCGGAGGCGGTGGTCAAGATCACCATCGACGGCCAGACGCTGATGTCGGTTGCCGATGCCGAAGGCCCGGTCAACGCACTCGACCTCGCGCTGCGCAAGGATTTCGGCAAGTACCAGCACGAGATCGACGATCTGGTGCTCGCCGATTTTAAGGTGCGTATCCTCAATGGCGGCACGGAGGCGATCACCCGCGTGCTGATTGAATCCACCGACAGCGACGGCGTGCGCTGGTGGACCGTCGGCGTCTCGGAGAACATCATCGACGCTTCGTTCCAGGCGCTGATGGATTCGGTCATCTACAAGCTGATGAAGAACCGGCAGTTGGCGGGCAAGATCGCGGCGGAATAAACCTATTCCGCGGCTCGGCGACGGGTCCCAGCCCTCGCCCGAATATTATTCGCTTCCTTCGGACTCCGCCTTCCACTGCAGGGAGCCGGATCATCGCGTCGTCTCCCGCTTCAAATCCTCTCACCCTTCATTCAACGAAATGAATTGGCCTATTCACGGCGCTTAAGTTAGGCCGGATCAGAAGAAGAACAAAGATGGAAACACCGATGTCGACCGATGCATCCGTTCCGTTGGCCAAGAACGAAGACAGTCCGCGCGGGTTCGCCTTCGCGCTGACGGCCTATCTGCTCTGGGGCTTCCTGCCGATCTACATGAAGGCGGTGGCGCATATCTCGCCGGCCGAGGTGATCGCCCATCGCATCGTCTGGTCGCTGCCGCTGGCGGGCATCGTGCTGATCGTGCTCGGGCGCACGCAGGACATCCGCGCAGCACTCAGGTCGCCGCGCATGCTGGCGATGGCGGCGCTGACCGCGTCGCTGATCACCGTCAACTGGGGCACCTATGTCTGGGCGATCGGCGCCGGCCATTCGCTCGATGCAGCACTCGGTTATTTCATCAATCCGCTGTTCAGCATCTTCCTCGGCGCGGTGTTCCTCAAGGAAAAGCTGCAGCCGCTGCAGATCGCCGCGATCGCGCTTGCGGCGCTTGCCGTCGCCATTCTCGCACTGGACAGCGGCGGCATCCCGTGGGTGGCGCTGACGCTGGCGGTCAGCTGGGGTTTTTACGCCCTGTTGCGCAAGACGCTGCCGCTCGGGCCGAACCAGGGATTCTTCCTCGAAGTGCTGATCCTCAGCGGGCCCGCCCTCCTCTACATCCTCTATCTCGAATTCGGCGGCCAGGGCCACCTCTACCGCACCGGTCTTGCAGATACGACCCTGCTGCTCGGCTGCGGCGTCATCACCGCCGTGCCGCTGATGATCTATGCGAACGGCGCCAAGCTCTTGAAACTCTCAACGATCGGCATCATGCAGTATATCGCGCCGACGATGATCTTCCTGATCGCGGTCTTCGTCTTCCACGAGCCATTCGGCACGGCGCGCATGATCGCCTTCCCGCTGATCTGGGCGGGGCTGTTCCTCTATAGTTGGTCGATGCTGAAGGGAAGCCGGGGGCGCTAAAGGCAACAGACCTACATCTTCGAAATCACCTCGTCCTCGCCGTCACGGTCGGCGGCGAGCTGGGCTGCCTGGGCCATGATCGCCGGAATGATGCCGGAGATCTCGTCGACAACGAGCGGCTGCACCCGGTGGGCGGTGTGCAGGAAGCCTTCTTCGGTCATATGGCGCATCAGTTCCATCATCGGATCCCAGAAACCGTTGACGTTGGCAAAGACCATCGGCTTCTCGTGGCGGCCGAGCTGCGCCCAGGTCATGATCTCGACGATCTCCTCCAGCGTACCGATGCCGCCGGGCAGCGCGACGAAGGCATCGGAGCGCTCGAACATGGTGTGTTTGCGCGCATGCATGTCAGGGGTTACAATGAGTTCGTTGAGCTGACCGAGCGAGTGGCGAGTCGCTTCCATATCGATCAGGAATTCGGGGATAATGCCCGTGACCTGACCGCCGCCTGAAAGCACGCCGCTGGCAACCGCGCCCATGATGCCTTTGGTCCCCCCGCCATAGACGAGGCGCAGGCCGTATTCGGCGATCTCTCTTCCGAGAGCACGCCCGGCCGCCATGTGGGAAGGATCGCCTCCCGGCCTGGAGCCGCAGTAAACGCAGATGGATCGAATCGATACAGATTGTTCGGTCATAGAGGCAAACAACTATTCCATTTCAATGCAGTCAAGAAAATTGACTGAAAAGCAGCGTGCCTAGCTTGCCGAATTGCTTTGAATGCTTGTGAAAAGCAACGGGAATCGCTAGCAATTTTGGTTACTACGGCAAATTGCCGCTCTGGGAGACATAATGATGAAGAACCGTGCCGGCTTGCTGGCTCTTGCAGTCCTCGCAATCGCAATCCTACTGATGGTGTTTGTCGTCATGCCGCGCATCGGCGGCGATGCAACCAAGGTCGGCGATGCCATCAACCAGGCGAGCACGGAGGTCAAGAACACGGTTAACGAGGCGGCAAAGACATCGCGCTCCGCCGTGGGCGACGCGGCTGCGGTCGCCGACCAGGTCGGTCGCCTTTCGGCCGATGCCGGCGTATCGCTCAGCGAGCTCAAGGCGCTGTTTGCCGACGGCAAAGGTCCGGCCATCGATGTCTTCACTGCCGCCAAGACCAAGGCCGTGAACGCGCTGACCGCGCTTGCCGATTTCACCATTCCCGAGGGCCTCGATCCCGCGACCCAGACCCTTGCCGCCAAGGCCAAGGTCGGTGGCGCGAAGGCACTCGCCATCGTCCGGTCGCTGCCCGAGAACATCGCCGATGCGCTTGCCGCGATCGCCAAGGCCGAGGTTGCGCTGACCGGTGCGCCGGAGACCGCCCCTGGGGCAAATACGGCAGCGGAAAATACCGGCCCGAAGCTTCCGGCCTTCGACGTATTGCGCGTCGAGCCCGACGGATCGACGGTGATTGCCGGTTCCGCCGAACCGAACGGCAAGCTCGAGGTGCTCGACGGCGAGAAGGTGGTGACGACGGCCAATGTCGATGCGAGCGGCGATTTTGCTGCCGTTCTCGACGATCCGCTTCCGGCCGGCGACCACCAGCTCGTGCTCAAGTTCACGGGCAAGGACGGCAAGAGCACGCTTTCCGAAGAAGTCGCGACCATTTCCGTGCCGAAGGACGGCAATGGTGCCAATCTGCTCGCCATGGTTTCCAAACCCGGCGCGGCGAGCCGCATCATCACCGCGCCGAAGGCCGGAACCGAAGTCGCCGATGCCTCCAATCCGATGGCTCCGCCTGCGGACAAGCCGGCAACCGGCAAAAGCTCGGCTACGCCTGCACCAACCGGCGAGTTGGCGCTGCAGACGCCGAACCTCACCGATACCCCCTCCGGTAGCGCTGATACGGCACCGGCCATTCCCGGCACCGCAGCACCGGATAAGACGAATGTGCCCGACGTGATGGTCAATGCCGTCGAGATCGAAGGCAACAAGATCTTCATTGCCGGCACGACGCGCTCCAATGCCAAGGTCATCGGTTATGCCGACGACAGCCTCGTCGGCCAGGACACAGCCGGCTCCGACGGCCATTTCGTCATCGACGGTGTGGTGGCGCTCTCGGTCGGCGACCATAAGATCCGCGTCGATGTCGTTGATCCCACAGGCAAGGTCATCGTGCGCGCGGCGGTGAATTTCAATCGCCCGGCCGGCGATCAGGTGAGGGTCGCCGCGCAATCGGTCCCCGCCGACACCAACGGCGCTTCCTCGATGGTGCTGCTCGACGAAGGCGAACTCGGCAAACTCAAAGCCGAAGTCGGCAAGGCCTTTGGCCTGCTGAAGGGGCTGTTTGCCGATGGCAAGCTGCCCGGCGCCGAACAGCTTGCGGCGGCGCGCTCGGCAACGGAGTTCGCGCTACGCTCGGTCGCCGACTTCCGCCCGGCGCCCGATGCGCCCGGTGCCTTCAGGCTAACGTCCGGCTCGGCCTCGCAGGTCGCCGGCAATGCGCTGAAGCTGCTGCAGGGCCTGCCTGGGGATGCGAAGTCCGTCGGCGCCGCGCTCGAAAAACTGGGCGGGATGATCGCCGAACTCACCGCTGCACCCGCGCCGGCAACGCCATCTGCAAACGATGTCGGAAGCAACCAGCCGAAGACGATCGAACAGGCGCCGCTGACGGCAAACAATGCGGCGGTCATCATTCGCCGCGGCGACACGCTGTGGCAGATCTCCCGCCGCACCTATGGCCTCGGCGTTCGTTACACGACGATCTACATCGCCAACGAGGACAAGATCATCAATCCCGATCGCATCCGCCCTGGCCAGATTTTCGGCCTGCCGAAGGATGTCCTGCCGAATGCCGAAGAGCTGCACCGCAAGCGCATGTCCGGCCAGCATCTCTAAGCTGCAAAACAACGCGACGAGGCCGGGCGGGATAAGCGCCCGGCCTCGTCGTTTCCTTACGCCAGCAATTGTTGTATTCGTCCGCCCGGCACCCTATCTGGCGGTGGCGGCTACGGGATATGGGAAGCGCTTTCAGGTAGGTCCCGGTTCTGGGCTCCTGCCGCCATCGAATCGCCGCAATCGCGGCAAGCTCATCCGGGCTGGAGACAAGCATGGCAAACGGCAAGACAGTCTCGGAATCCAACCTGCCGCAGACGCTTCTCAACCTTTGGCCCTATATGTGGCCGGCCGGCCGGCCCGACCTGAAAATGCGCGTCGTCTGGGCTTCGGTCTACCTGCTGATCTCCAAATTCGTACTGCTGCTCGTTCCCTATTTCTTCAAATGGTCGACCGATGCGCTGAACGGCAGGATGGATCTTGCCGGCTCAGTGCCACCGCTGCTGGCCGGCGCCATCGCGCTGGTGATTGCCTATAACATCACCCGGCTGATCCAGCTCGGCCTCAACCAGCTGCGCGACGCGCTCTTTGCCAGCGTCGGACAACATGCGGTGCGCCAGCTCGCCTACAGGACCTTCGTGCACATGCACGAGCTGTCGCTGCGCTTCCATCTCGAGCGCAAGACCGGCGGGCTGTCGCGCATCATCGAGCGCGGTACCAAGGGTATCGAGACGATCGTGCGCTTCACGATCCTCAATTCGGTCCCGACCGTCATCGAATTCGTGCTGACGGCGGTGATCTTCTGGTGGGGCTACGGCTTCTCCTATCTCGCCGTTACCGCCTTTACTGTCTGGGCCTATATCTGGTTCACGATCCGGGCATCCGACTGGCGCATCGCCATCCGCCGGTCGATGAACGACAGCGATACCGACGCCAACACGAAGGCGATCGACTCTCTCCTCAATTTCGAGACCGTCAAATATTTCGGCAATGAGGAGATGGAGGCAAAGCGTTTCGACAAATCAATGGAACGCTACGAGAAGGCGGCGACCGATGTCTGGACCTCGCTCGGCTGGCTGAATTTCGGCCAGGGCGTCATCTTCGGCATCGGCACGACCATCATGCTGGTGCTGTCGGCGCTGGCCGTGCAGCGCGGCGAGCAGACGGTCGGCGATTTCGTCTTCGTCAATTCGATGCTGCTGCAGCTTTCCGTACCGCTCAACTTCATCGGCTTCGTCTACCGCGAAATCCGCCAGGGGCTGACCGATATCGAGCAGATGTTCGATTTGCTTGAGGTGCAGACCGAAGTCAAAGACGCGCCTGATGCGACGGAACTTCGGATCGGCAAGGGCGCGATCTCCTTCAAGGACGTGCACTTCGCCTATGATGCGGCCCGTCCGATCCTGAAGGGCATTTCCTTCGAGGTGCCGGCCGGTAAGACGGTCGCCGTCGTCGGCCCGTCCGGTGCGGGCAAATCGACGCTGTCGCGCCTGCTCTATCGTTTCTACGATATCCAGAGCGGCGCAATCACCGTCGACGGTCAGGATATCCGCACGGTGACGCAGAAGAGCCTGCGTACGGCGATCGGCATGGTGCCGCAGGATACCGTGCTCTTCAACGACACGGTCGCCTACAACATCCGCTATGGCCGCACATCGGCCAGCGACGGCGAGGTCTTTGCCGCCGCCGAGGTGGCGCAGATCGCGCATTTCATCGAAACGCTGCCCGAGGGCTTCGAAACCAAGGTCGGCGAGCGCGGGCTGAAGCTTTCGGGCGGCGAGAAGCAGCGGGTGGCTATCGCCCGCACCATCCTCAAGGCGCCACCGATCCTGATCCTCGACGAGGCGACATCGGCGCTCGACACGACAACGGAGCGGGAAATCCAGGAGGCACTCGACCTGGTTTCGAAGAACCGCACGACGCTTGTTATTGCCCACCGGCTTTCGACTGTCATCAGCGCCGATGAGATCATCGTGCTCAAAAGCGGCGAGATCGCCGAGCGCGGAACACATGCCGCCCTCCTCGAAATGAACGGCCTTTATGCCTCGATGTGGAACCGCCAGCGCGAGGCGACACAGGCGGAGGAACATCTGAAGCAGGTGCGCGAAAGCGACGACCTCGGCGTGATAACGCGGCTTGCTCCGGCAAGCTGACAGCGGAAGCCGACGCTGGCCGGCTTTTGTTGTTTAGAACCCCGGCGCGGGAACCAGGGCCGAGGCCACAGCATTGCCCCAGAGACGGTTTTTCGCTAACAGCAAAAATGAAAACGCAAGGAGACCGGCAGCCATGAGCCTGTTCAACACGGTTCGCAACACGATCGTCCCCGTGCACAAGGAGGGCTATCCCTTCGTTGCCGCCTTCTTCGTCGCGTCGCTTGTCCTGGGCTGGATCTTTAAGCCGCTCTTCTGGATCGGCATGATCTTCACACTTTGGTGCGCCTATTTCTTCCGCGATCCGGAGCGCGTGACCCCGCAGGATGACGACCTGGTGATCTCCCCCGCCGATGGCAAGGTCTCGGCGATCCAGATGGTGACCCCGCCGGCCGAGCTCAACCTCGGCTCCGAGCCGATGCTGCGCATCTCCGTTTTCATGAACGTCTTCAATTGCCATGTGAACCGGGCGCCGATGCGCGGGCGCATCGTCAGCATCAACTACCGCTCCGGCAGCTTCGTCAACGCCGAGCTCGACAAGGCGAGCGAAGACAATGAGCGCAACGGGCTGGTGATCGAAACCCAGCACGGCCAGATTGGCGTCGTGCAGATCGCCGGCCTCGTCGCGCGGCGCATCCTCTGCTGGGCAAACCCCAACGAGCCGGTGGATGCCGGCGAGCGCTTCGGGCTGATCCGTTTCGGCTCGCGGCTCGACGTGTTCCTGCCCGCCGGTGCTGCGCCACGCGTCTCGCTCGGCCAGACGGCGGTTGCGGGAGAAACCGTCATCGCCGAATTCGCCTCCGCCAAGGGTCCCGTCATCAGCCGCCGCAGCTAGAGCGGTTCAGCTTTTCACGGAAGTGCAGAAGCGCTACGCACTGTTGCAGGAATTGCCTTAGGAACGATTGGAACGCGATATGGAAACGCCTTTTCCGCCTTTCGAGCCCAATGGGCCAGATGATTCCGCCCGCGGCCCACGTCTGCGCGAAATCCCGCTCCGGCTCGTCTTTCCAAATCTCATCACCATTCTGGCGATCTGCGCCGGGTTGACCGGCATCCGGCTGGCTTTCGAGAACCGTTATGAGCTCGCCGTCTCCATGGTGCTGCTCGCCGCCTTCCTCGACGGCATCGACGGGCGCGTGGCACGGCTGATGAAAGCAACCTCAAAGTTCGGCGCGCAGATGGATTCGCTTGCCGACATCGTCAATTTCGGCGTCGCACCCGCCCTCGTCGTCTACGTCTTCGCGCTCGACCAGGCGCGCTCGCTCGGCTGGATCGCCGCCCTGATCTATGCGATCGCCGCCGGGCTTCGCCTTGCCCGCTTCAATGTCATGGCCGAACGCGAGAACAAGGCGAGCTGGCAATCGGAATATTTCGTCGGCGTGCCGGCGCCGGCCGGCGCCATGCTGGTGCTGCTGCCGGTCTATCTCGGCTTCCTCGGGCTGGCGACGGACCGCACCTTCGCCTATCTCTCGTCGATCTACACCGTGCTCATCGCCTTCCTGCTGATCAGCCGGCTGCCGGTCTGGTCGGGAAAAGCGGAAGGCAACCGCTTGCGGCGCGATCTCGTGCTGCCGATGATGCTCGGTGTCGTGCTCTATGTGGCTCTGCTGATGAGCTACACCTGGGAGGTGATGGTCTTCACCGTCGCCGCCTACCTCATATCGCTTCCCTTCGGCGCGCGGAAATGGCGGCGGAAATACGGGACATTAACGATCGAGGAACCCGGCATCGGCGACGACGATATCGGCCGGCACATCTGATCACCGAGCATTTCCGGATTTCTCCAAATGATGGAAATGCTTCTCTCTCTTCGTTCTGAGGGATACTTGGGAAAAGCGCAGGTTTTCCCCGGAGAAAACCGTGCGCTTATCCGGCTGTTCCGCATTTTGCCGAGAAAACCGCTTTCGCACTTTTATTGGAACTGCTCTCTTCAGTAAGTATTAACCAACGTAGGCTTCAGTTAAGCCTCGCGAATTATGGTGCGCGTTTACAAATCCTGATGAGCTACGCCCCCATTTTGTCGCTATTCGTGACGAAACATCAAACTATAAAATGTCCAGGGAAGAACCACGTAAGGAGAGTATCGTGACTTCGAAGACGAGCAGTACCGGCGAACAGCAAGCGGCCAAGCCAGACCTCGCCGCCAACTATCGCCCCGTCGGCCTGAAGGCTGTTGCCGCAGCATCGCTGATGGCGAAGCATAAGCCAACCAGCGTCAAAAAATCCGCTTGAAGAAGGCTTCAAATTGGAAGCATGCGTGCTCTCGCGTTACATCCGTCAGGCACCGCTGACCAAGTGAATGACGAGAGGCGATCGCCGGAATCTCCTGACAACGCTCCGGCGACATAAGCACAACCCGAAAAACCTGTTGGACGAAGCGATGCATGGCCACCGCCAATGTGACACGTCGGCGCCGATAGGTCGCCGACGGGCCGGCTGGTGCGGCGGACAGTGTTCAGAAGAAGCTGAGCTGGCCGTCGTCAGGCTTTTGCTTGTCGGGCGCCTTCAACGGCTTTTCGATGACAACCGGCTCCTGCAGGTCGGGACCCATGTTGGCAACCTTGTTGACCTTGTCGGAGACCGGCACGACCTCGAAGAAATCATCCTGAACCGGCTGCATCAGGTCGACCACCTCGCGTGGCTCTTGCGTCTTGCAGTCGAGCCAGCGCGTGAAATCCTCAGGTCTGATGACGACAGGCATGCGATCGTGGATCGCTGATATGGCTGAATTGGTCGATGTCGTCAGGATCGCGCCGGTATCGACCTCGGAGCCGTCGGCAGAAGACCATGTCTCCATCAGCCCGGCAAAGGCGATGATCCCACCCTGACGCGGCCTGATCCAGTAGGCCTGCGGCAGCTCGCCGCTTTCTTTCGACGGGCGATGCCATTCATAGAAACCGGAGGCCGGAATGAGCACGCGGCGATGCCGCATGGCGGCGCGGAAGGAGGCTTTACCGATTGCGGTTTCTGCGCGCGCGTTGATCAGCAGCGGGAAATCTCTCGGATCTTTGACCCAGCCCGGAGTGAGCCCCCAGCGCACGAGCACGGCGCGCCGGTCGGCCAAGTTGCTTCCCTGCTCCCTGCCCTCGCCTGATATGACGACGAGGATCGGCTGCGTCGGCGCGATGTTGTAGCGCGCCGGAAAATCGTCGAGATCGAGACCGGAGAAGACGTCGCTCAGGTCGACGCTGGAGACTGTCAGGGCGAAACGTCCACACATCGGCCTGTCTTTACACCCGGCTGGTACTCCGTCAAGGCGCCTCAGCCTCTCGGCGCGAAGAGGATGAGGCTGGCGCCGGCAAGGCAGATCAGCGCACCGCCGATATCGTAACGATCCGGCACGCGGGCTTCGACCAGCCACAGCCAGAGCAGCGAAGCGAGGATGTAAATGCCGCCATAGGCTGCGAAGGTGCGGCCGGCGGCCTCGCTCGGCACCAGCGGCAGAAGCCAGGCGAAAAGCGCCAGGGAGATCATGCCCGGCGCCAGCCACCAGACTGACTTTTCGAGCTTCAGCCATGCCCAGAAGGCAAAGCAGCCGGCGATCTCGAAGAGGGCAGCAAACGCAAAAATGATGTAAGTCACGGAAGCACCTTTCGAATCCCCGTCGCACTATTCCTCCGATAAGATGGGCCATCACAGCAAGAGCAGCCTCCGATGATCTCCACCGCCAAAGCCGCCTCCTCCGCCATTCTCGAACGCGACGGCCGATTCCTCCTCGTGTTGCGGCGCAACCCGCCTTCCGCGGACATGTATGCCTTTCCCGGCGGACGGGCTGAACCCGGCGAAACTCCGGAGCAAACGGCATTGCGCGAACTCCATGAAGAGACCGGCATTTCGGCACGTAATCCGCGGCTGTTTTCGACCTACGACCTGAAAACGCATGCGGCCGACGGCAGCGTCAAGAGCCATTTCCTGCTGTCGGTCTTTCGCGTCGATGCGGATCGGGATGCAGTGGCGGAAGCTGCCGACGATGCGGCAGCCCTCGGCTGGTACACGGTCGAGGAAATCCGGCAATTGCCCGTACCGCAGAGCGTGCTCGAATGCGCGGAGCGGCTGGCGGGCGGCGAATAGACGTGGAAACTTTGAAGCACGCCTTGTTGCCGTCATGCTGAGCGTATCAACTGTGAGCATGATTCCCGTTCGACGCGTTTTTCTGTCCCTGCTCGTTCTCGCCGGCCCCACGATGGCGCAGGGCAAGAATACGCCGCCTCCACAGGAAGAGGAGATTGCCCCGCCGATCGTGAGCGTGCCCTATGACGACAAGCTGGCGCGGTTCGCCGAGGTGCTGGGCTCAGTGCATTATCTCAGAACGCTCTGCAAGGCGGCGGGCGGCGACGATTGGCGAAACGGCATGCAGCAGCTGCTCGATTCGGAGACCGGCAACGAGCCGCAGCGCAAGGAAAAGCTGACAGCAGCCTTCAATCGCGGCTATCGCGCCTTCGCCTCGGTCTATACGGATTGCACCCCGGCGGCCATCGTGGCAGAAGAGCGCTACCGTAACGAAGGTGCAACACTTGCCACAGAAATTACCTCGCGCTTTGGAAATTGACGTATAATTAACCTGTTTTCGCAAGCGGACGTGTCGTTTTGGGAAAAGGCTGTTAGTGTTGTTAACTGTGCAGTAAGACATGAGAAGTTCTGAGGAAAAGACAATGGAAGCAAGCCTCAACGACATCGACGACATGATCGTCCACGAAAAGATGCAGGCAGCTCTGGAGTACCAGAACGAGGCTTGGGCCGACGGCATGGCCGACGGCATCGAGCCTGAAATCATCGCTGATGCCGCCATTGCACATGCGCTGCGCGAGACGATCAGATTGCATGGGGAAAAGAGCGCCGAAGCTCTGCTGGATTCGCTGCGTGAGCGCATGCTTGCCGGCGAATTCTCCGCGAACCGCACCCTGCAATAATTATTATCAGAGAGTTTGATGCGCACCGGTAAAGAGAAAGTTTCGCGAATTTCGCTCGCGCCGGTGCTGCTTGCGTTCAGCCTCGCCGCCGGCAATGTTTTCCTTGCGCCGGCAGCCTACGCGCTTTCCGAACTGCACAAGATCCCCGGCCAGGCGGCCAACGAGACACCCGCACAGGGAAGCGCTCAGGGACAGAGCCAGCCGCAGAGCGGGGCCACTCCCGGCGTTCCCATGGCCGATCCACTGGTCAACAGCCAGAACAATCAGGGTGTCGACAAGACGCCGGGCGCTCGGGACAATTCCGAGCCCACCGAGGTGATCTACGACATCAGCAAGGTGCCAGAGCCGGTTCGCAAGATGCGCGAGCAGATCGTCGAGGCGGCCGCCTCCGGCGATCTCGAGCGGCTGCGGCCGCTGATGGGCACCGGCGCCGACCAGACGCAGGTGACTGTGGGCGAACCGACCGACGATCCGATCGGCACGCTGAAGGATCTGTCGGGCGACCCTGACGGCGACGAGATCCTTGCCATCATGCTCGACATCATCTCGACCGGCTTCGTGCATCTCGGCCAGGGCACGCCCGACGACATGTATGTCTGGCCCTATTTTGCCGAGAAGGACCTGAAGACGCTGACACCGCCTGAGCGCGTCGAGCTGCTGCGCATCGTCACGGCCGGCGATCTCTCCGACATGCAGGAATTCGGCGGATATAATTTCTATCGCCTCGGCATTACGCCTGAGGGTAAATGGAAATTCTTCACAGCGGGCGATTGATGCCCGTCTCGCCTGCGCTTTTCACGTTTCGCATGGCGCTTGCGATCCACCTCATGAAGACATACCTCTGAGCAATGACCAACGCGACAGGTTCCGCCATGCCAGCCGTATTCCTGAAAGACCGCTCATTGCTCCTTGTCAGCGGCGCGGAAGCCCAATCCTTCCTGCAGAACTTGATCACCACCGATATCGCCGCGCTTGGCGCCGACGAGGCGCGGCCCGGGGCATTGCTGACGCCGCAGGGCAAGATCCTGTTCGACTTCATGATCTGGCGGGATCGCGACGGTTACACGATCGAGACCGATGCCGGCCAGCGCGACGGGCTGCTGAAACGGCTGACGATGTACAAGCTGCGCGCCGCCGTCACACTTGCGCCAAGCACCGAAGAAGGCGTTACCGTTTCCTGGGACGAGGATGCCGAGGGCATCCGAGATAGCCGCTTCACCAAGGCGGGCGTCATGCTGATCCGCCGACCCGGCAAACACGGCGATGGTGCAGAAGCGCTCTACGACGCGCTGCGCATCCGCCACGGCATCGTCACATCAGGATCTGACTTCGCCCTGCAGGACGCTTTCCCGCATGATGTGCTGATGGATTTCAACGGCGGCCTCTCCTTCAGGAAAGGCTGCTATGTCGGCCAGGAGGTCGTCTCACGCATGCAGCATCGCGGCACTGCGCGTCGGCGCGTCGTGACGGTGTCCGCCGCAACGGATCTGCCGGGAACCGGGACGGAGATTACCGCCGCCGGCAAGCCTGTGGGAACCCTCGGTTCGGTTGACGGCGGCAATGGACTTGCGATCGTGCGCATCGACCGCGCCGGCGCGGCGATGGCAGCAGGCACGCCGCTGCTCGCCGGCGACACGCCTGTTTCCCTCGTCCTACCGGCATGGTCCGGTCTCGTCTTTCCCGCCAGCGCCGACGAGGCCAGCGCGTGACAACGACGAAAGCTCCGCGTGCCTGGCAACGCATGCTGTCCGGGCGCAGGCTCGACCTGCTCGACCCCTCGCCGCTCGACGTCGAACTCATCGACATCGCTCACGGGCTTGCGCGCGTGGCCCGCTGGAACGGCCAGACCTCCGGCGATCATGCTTTTTCGGTGGCCCAGCACAGTCTCGTTGTCGAGGATATCTTCCGCCGCTTCAACGATGCGCGGCCGCAGGAGTGTCTGATGGCGCTGCTGCACGATGCACCCGAATATGTCATCGGCGACATGATCTCGCCGTTCAAATCGGTGGTCGGCGGCGGCTATAAAACGGTGGAAAAGCGACTGGAGGCCGCCGTGCACCTGCGCTTCGGCCTGCCGCCGCATCCCTCGCGCGATCTCAAGGAGCGGATAAAAAAAGCCGACACGATCGCCGCCTATTTCGAAGCGACCGTGCTGGCCGGTTTCACACCCGCCGAGGCGCAGAAATTCTTCGGCCAGCCGCGCGGCATCAGCAAGGACATGCTGATGATCGAGCCCCTGCCGGCGATCGAAGCGCAGCGGTTGTTCTGCGAGCGCTTCGCGGCGATCGAGGTCGAGCGGGAGATGGTATCGTGACCTTCATCGTCGTCTCGCCGCTGTCGCGCATCGCGGAAATGGCGGTGCGCCACAAGGCGCGCGACATGATCAGCCTGATCGCCAAGGAGCAAGCCTTTCACCGGCCGGGCGTGATCGCGGCCGAGCGCCATCTGACGCTTGCTATGAACGATATCGTCTTCAAGGGCACCGGCGATCTCGTGGCGCCTGACGAGACGCATGTGCAGGGGATTATCGACTTTGCCGCTTCATGGCGGCAGGAGACGCCGCTGCTCATCCATTGCTGGATGGGCGTGTCGCGATCGCCGGCCGCAGCGCTCATTGCCGCGCTGTCGCTGGCACCCGATCAGAGCGAGGAAACGCTTGCCCGCCGCCTGCGGGCCGCCTCGCCCTTCGCGACGCCGAATGCCCGGCTGATCGAGATCGGTGACGCGCTGCTCGGCCGCAGCGGCCGGCTGGTCGCGGCGGTGCGGGCAATCGGACGCGGTGCCGATGCCGACGGCAATGCGCCCTTCGTGCTTACCATCCGAGACGCCGCCTGCGGTTGACGCTGCCGCAAGCCGCTCCATCTAGCCCCCGACCACGCACAACCGACAGGGCCAGATCATGGAACAACAGGCAGCCGATGTCCTCCTCGCCGCGCGAACGGTACTCAGCCAGGCAAGCGCACTTGCCGTGCAGTATTCCTTCTCCGTCCTCGGAGCGGTGATCCTGCTCGTCCTTGGCTGGACGCTGGCCGGTTTTGCCAGCCGCTGGGCTTATGAAGGCCTGTCGCGCGTTCATGGTATCGACGAGACGCTGGCGCGATTCTTCACCAATGTGCTGCGCTATGCGCTGCTCATCCTGGTGTTCATCACCGTGCTCGGTCAATTCGGCGTCCAGACCGCCTCGATCATCGCCGCCCTCGGCGCGGCAGGCCTGGCGATCGGACTGGCGCTACAAGGGACGCTGCAGAATATCGCTGCCGGCATCATGCTGCTGATCCTCAGGCCGTTCCGCGTCGGCGAATATATCGAGACCAGCAGCGTGGCCGGCACGGTGCGCGAAATCGGATTGTTTGCGACCGAACTCAGAACCGGCGACGGGCTCTACCGGTTGGCGCCGAATTCGACGCTCTGGAACACGCCGATTACCAATTTCAGCCGCGAGCCCACGCGGCGGGAAGAGTTGAAAATCAGCGTCCCCCATGACGATGACATCGATCTGGCGATGGAGAGGCTGATGGGCCTTGCCAAAGCCGATTCCAGAGTGCTGAAGTCACCGGCACCCAGCGTCTTCATCGACAGCCTCGGTGACAGTGCGATCTCTGTAACGCTGCGCTATTGGGCAAAGACCGGCGATTGGTGGCTGGTCACCCGTGACATGGTGAAGCGCGTGAAACTCGCTTTCGACAAGAATCCTGCCGCTGAGGCGGATGCTTCAGATGCCGCGCCGTCAAAAAAGTCCAACGGCGAGGCAACCGCCGAAAAGCCGACGCAGACGCGGCAGTAAGACATTGCAGCGCCGCGGATCTTTAAGACCAGCGGCGCTGTGCGCACTTTGAATTGCTGCATGGCTTCGTCCCTCAATCGATTCCGATTTAAGGAGTTGTGCCGTAGCTATTGAATGACGCCGCAGGCAAGTCTTTCCCCGGCATCACCCGAAGGCTGGCTGCGATAATCATCCGAATTGGCGTGCACCATCAATGCGCGCCCACGAATACGATCGGTCTTACCGTCGAGCGTGACCATGCTGTCGAAGATCTGTGCCCGCAACACGCCATCCTGCCCGACATATTGATTGGGCATGTCGCCAGCGTGCGGGCCTTTGGCGGCAAGAATGCCATGCTCCGCCTTCTCAGGATTGAAATGACCGCCCGCCGACTCATGATGGGTTGCGGCGTCGCAGCGACCGGTCTCATGAACATGGAAGGCCACCCATTTGTTCGCCGGCAGTCCCGATATCTCAACTTCGATCAGGACGCCGCCGTTGGCAGCAGCCGTCAGCTGCGCGCGGCCATCTTCCTTGCCGTCCTTGCCGACGAAATTGGCGACCGCCGTCTGCTTGTCCTGAGCGCCCGCCGGCAATGCAACCGCAAGCAGGCTCAGGGCGGCGATAATGCGCATGGCTTTCATGGAGATCTCCTTCCGTCCGGTTGTCCTTCTGAACGTATCAGCCTGGAAGGTGTTCCTGATTAGAGATGATCGAACGGGAAAAGCCGGCCAAAGGGCCGGCTTGCAGATCGCCCGAATTGAGACGCCGGTCTTCAGGCGACGGCGTTGAAGTCGAACTGGCCGTAGGTGTTACGGTAGAGATCGTCGGACTGATCGCCGGTCGCCGGCGCGGTCTGCTGCAGCGGATAGGAAACGGCGATGCTGCTTGCCGTGCCACTGTCGCGCGTGTCCATCATCAGCGCGATCAGGCTGCCGGAGAATTTCGGTTGCGTGTCGCCGCTCGTATCGTCCTCCAGAAGTTCCTTGATGATGCCGGGCTTCTCATCGGCGGCACGTTCGCCGCGGCTGAGGACGCCATCACCATTGGCATCAAGACGCGAAAGCGTCGCCAGATATGCATATGAGGTGTCTGAAACGGATGTGGTGCTGGTCATACAAACCTCCATTCACCGCCTTTTGCCGGTGGTGTTTGTACGCAATACGAACGTGGAAAATCAGTGCTGACTCGGTGGTTAAACTGATTTGCGCAGTGCGTCAATAAGTTGTTAACTTCTCATTAACGATGATTGACAAAAGTTAACGGAACGCCGCGAAGTCACCTGCCGCCTGCGCCAGCCGGCCGATTTCCCCCATATTTCAGCGATTTTTCACATACAAACAATTGTCTGGCCAAGTGCCCGCCGCTGTTGCACTGCAACCGAATATTAATTCGGCCCATAGAAAATGGCCGTCACGCATTGCCACCAGACAGTCCGACTATAAAAGCAATTTCTGTGTTCATTTGAGAAAGGTTTTCATGTCCGGCGTAATGATGCACGTACGTCAATCGAAGGCACCTTCCCCCGAGGCCGGGGCAGCAGCTGCGCAAGACGCATCCACATGAAAGCTGAAGCGCTTTTCTGGCAGCAATGCACTCAGGCCGTTACGGACGATGGATCGATCGATGCGCAGCGTCTGATGGATCTCGTGATCGCGACCTATCGCGTCCATGAAAGCAACTATGACAAAATCGAGAGAAGCGTGGAAACGCTGCTGAGGGAAAACCATGTGCTGAGAGGCAATATGTCAGCGCTCAGCCAGGCATTCGACGGACAGAAAAAACTCTTCGAAATCATTCTCAACAACCTGCCGCTCGGTCTCAGCGTCTTCGACGCCGACCAGCGACTGACGCTTTCCAACACCCGCTTCCGTCAGCTCTTCGGCCTGACGCAAAAAGATCTCTCTGCCGGCGCGAGGATCGCCGATCTCACGGCCAAAATGCGTGGTACGGAGAGCACCAAACCCGGCCGGCGGACCGGGCGACATTCCGCTGCAACCGCAAGAAGCAGTAGTCTCCGTCGGCGCGAATGGTTGATGGATGACGGTCGCATCATCCAGAGCATGGTGACTATCCTTTCCGACGGCAGCAACATTTCCATTCATGCCGATATCACTGAGGATCGAAGGGCGGCCGAGCGCATCACCTATCTCGCCCACCACGACCCGCTGACCGGCCTTCCGAACCGCATCCACTTTCGCGAGCAGGTCGATGCAACGCTTGCGGAACGCAAGCCGGATGAGCAGATCGCCCTCGTTCACCTCAATCTCGACCGGTTCAAATCGATCAACAACACGATGGGCGTTTCGGCCGGCGACAAAATCCTGCAGCAGGTCGCGGAGCGCGTCCGAGCCTCGGCCGGTTCGGAAAACACCCTGGCGCGCCTCGGTTCGGACGAATTCGCCATCCTCCAGACGGGCAAGCAGCAGCCGTGGAACGTAACGGCGCTTGCCGAGCAGATCCGCCGGGAGCTTTCCGAGCCATTCTTCCACGGCGAGAAACAGGTGGAGCTCAGCGTCTCCATGGGCATCGCAATCGCCCCTGAGGATGGCGAGGAAACCGATATCCTGCTGAAAAATGCCGGCGTGGCACTGTCGCATGCCAAGTCCGACGGGCGCAAACGTGAGCGCTTCTTCGCCAATGAGATGGAAGCGCAGATGCAGCTGCGTCACGCGCTGGAAGCTGATCTCAGGGCAGCCGTCGAGAAAGAGGAATTCGAGCTGCATTATCAGCCGCTCTACGACCTCACGCAGCGGCGCATCTGCGGCTTCGAAGCATTGATCCGCTGGAACCACCCGGTCCGAGGCCGCGTTCCGCCGATGGATTTTATTCCGCTTGCCGAAGAGGTCGGCCTCGTCGTCGATATCGGCCGCTGGGTTTTGCGTCGGGCCTGCGACGATGCAGCGTTATGGCCTGAAGGCATCAAGGTCGCCGTCAACGTTTCGGCGATCCAGTTCAGCAGCAGCGACCTGACACGGGATGTCAGCGAGGCGCTTGCCGCCGCGACGCTGTCGCCGTCGCGGCTTGAACTCGAAATCACCGAGAGCGTGCTGATGGAAAATCTAAGCGAAGTCTTGCCGATCCTGCATGCGCTGAAGGAGCGCGGCATCCGCATCTCGATGGACGATTTCGGAACCGGCTATTCCTCACTGAGCTACCTCTCGAGCTTCCCCTTCGACAAGATCAAGATCGACAAATCCTTCGTCAACGACATCGTCGACAACAAGGAAGCGCATGCGATCATGCACGCGATCATCCTGCTCGGCGATGCGCTCGGCATGCGGGTCACCGTCGAGGGTGTCGAGACGGCCGAGCAGCTGGCGCTGCTCGAATGCGAGGAATGCGACGAGATCCAGGGTTATCACATCAGCCCGCCGAGACCGGCGCGTGAGGTGCCTCATCTTCTCTCCCTGCCGCCGAAAAACGGCGGCGCGACGCGTCTTCCCAAAGCCAAGCGGTGAGATCACCCTCGATTGCGACTCGCACGGCAAGCCGTTAGAACAGGATGATTTCAGGCCGGGTCGGCCTAAAATCTGAATCCTGTTCTACAATATATAGTTAGAGCATGATGTCGCCCGAAAACCGCTCACACTTTTCGGCATCATGCTCTAGAAAATCGGCTGCGATTCCTGAGATCTTCGTTGTCGCGTCCTTTTACCCGCCCGCATCCACTTCCGCGCCGATGCGCTATCGGCGGAAACGATCTTCCTCATGACAGGTGGCGCAATGTTCGCGGCTGAAGCCTTCTCCCCACACGAAACGCTTGCCGCGGCGCTGATTGCGCATGCGGCCGAGGGCGACGACGGCTCGCACGACCTTGCCCATATCCTGCGTGTCTTCAGGAATGCCATGCGCATCCATGCGGGAGAAGGCGGCGACGGGCGGGTTCTTGCCGCTTCCGTGCTGCTGCACGACTGCGTCGCCGTCGAGAAGAATTCGCCGCTGCGGGCAAAAGCATCGGCTTTGGCGGCCGAGAAGGCATCGGCGATCCTGGCGGAACTCGGCTGGAGCGGCGCGGATATCGAAGCCGCGGCCCACGCAATCACCGCGCATAGTTTCTCGGCCGGGGTGGCGCCGCAGACCCTGGAGGCGAAGATCCTGCAGGATGCCGACCGGCTGGACGCGATCGGCATGATCGGCGTCGCCCGCTGCTTCTATATCGCCGGGCGACTGGGATCCGGGCTCTACGATCCGTTCGACCCGGCAGCGGCAGACCGCCCGCTCGATGACAAGCGTTATGCCATTGACCATTTCCAGACGAAGCTGTTCAAACTGGCGGAAGGATTCCAGACCGAGACCGGCCGCAGGCTGGCGGCCGCGCGTGACAAGAGCTTGCGCGATTATCTCTCGGAATTCATGGACGAAATCTAGGAGAACGGCATGCTTGTCAGCGACCTCTTCATCTATCCGCTCAAGAGCGCCCGTGGCATTGCGCTGCCCGCCGCCGACATCGACGCCTATGGGCTTCCAGGCGACCGGCGGGCGATGATCACCGATGCGCAGGGGCACTTCATCACCCAGCGCGAGTTGCCCGACCTCGCACGCATCGAGGTACGACCGGAAGCGAGTGCCTTTCGGCTGCTGATGCAGGGGAAAACGGACATATCGGTACCACCGCCTCAGCCTGAAGCCCGCATGGATGTGATCGTGTGGAAATCTGCCGTCAACGCGGCCGTCGCCGATCCGGAGAGCAACCGGCAGCTTTCGGAATGGCTTGGCCGCGAGGTGCGCCTGGTCTTCTTCGACGGGCAGGCACGGCGGACGGCGAATGCCGAATGGGCCGGCGAAGCCACGCCCGTCACCTTTACCGACGGCTACCAGATCCTGGTGACGACGACCGGCTCGCTGAAAGCGTTGAATGCCGATCTCGCCGCCCATGGCGAAGGCAGTGTCGGCATGGAACGCTTCCGTCCGAACATCGTCATCGATACCGACGAAGCCTGGGCGGAGGACCGCTGGGCGGCGATCGAGATCGTCGGCATCCGCTTCGATCTCGTCAAACCCTGCTCCCGCTGCATCATGACGACGCAGGACCAGTTGACCGGGTCCCGCGAGGGACCAAACCCGATGCCGGCCATGGGCCGCCTCCGTATGTCGGCCGATCGGCGCGTGCCAGGCCCGCTCTTCGGTTGGAACGTCACGCCGCGCGGCAGCGGCAGGGTCACGATCGGTGACACCGTCCGCATCGTTGAAGAGAGGCCAGAAGGCTGGGCGCTCAAGCGTCGCGCCGCAGCATAAAGCAATTCCAGGAAAAGCGCGAAGCGGTTCTCCGTCCGGAATTGCGTGAAAACAAAGAGTTAGAGCGTCACACGCGTGCGAGTGCGGTATCGATGCCTGCCATGACATCGGCCGGCAATGGTCCCTTCTCCAGAGCGCCGGCATTTTCCTCTACCTGGGCGACGGTGCGGAACCCCGGAATGGGAAGGGTGCGCGGCGAGCGTGCCCAGAGCCAGGCAAGCGCGCCCTGCGTCAGTGTGCGGCCGCCTGACGTCAGGAGATCGCGGACGGCATCGAGCCTTGCGGCGAATTCCGGGGCCATGCGCCCGTTCTTGAAATAGACCATCCAGTCAAGGGCCGCCCCACGGACATCCTTGGCGCCTACCGCCTTGTCGGCGGTGAACTTGCCGGTCAGCAGTCCCATCGCCAGCGGACCGCGATTGATTGACATCAGACCCGTCCCCTCGATCACCGCGATCATCTCCGGCACCGGTTCGAAAACGTTCATCGTATGCTGGATCGAGACGTAGCCCTGGCGGCCGACATGACGGGCGGCACGATCGGGAAAATCGGTGCTCCAGCCGAACGCATCGATCTTGCCTTCGGCGCGCAGCGCCTCCAGCGTATCGAAGACGGCATCCGACTGTTCAAGCGGAAAATCATTGAGGTGGAACTGCAGGAGATCGAGGCGATCGCGCTTGAGGCGGCGCAGCGAGGTCTCGACCGAACGGCGGATGAAGGCCTCATCGGCGAAGGCGCCGGTTGCCTGCTTGGTTTCCGGGTCGGTGGCGAAGCCGAACTTGGTGGCGATGACAATATCGTCGCGATTGCCGATCGCCCGGCCGAGCACCTCCTCCGAGTGGCCGGCGCCGTAGTTCGAGGCCGTGTCGAAGAAGCGGATGCCGAGTTCGATGGCACGGTGGATCGCTTCCACGGATTCATCGTCGTCGACATCGCCCCAGCCGAGCGGCGTGTCGCCGGCGAAGAAGGGACCGCCGATCGCCCAGCATCCCATACCGAGGCGCGGAATTTCGCGGCCATTCCAGAGCGTGATCGTCGTCGGTGATGCGGTCTTGGTCAGCATGAGATCCTCCTTGATTGGCAATCCTGTGAAGACATAGGAAGCGCTCATAGGCAGGTAAACCGCCAAATCCGGAGGATGTTTTGCACCCGTAAAAAACGGAAGTCAGGCGGAAATACCATTCGGACCTGAAAGCGTCCGCAAGGCTGGATTGAGCGCCTTGAGTGCCGCCTGAACGAAGCCGTCGCGGGCTGCCACGGCTTCGATGCCGCGCGGTTCGTAGACATGGCGATGCAGAAAAAACCCTGTCAGACGGAATGCGGCTGAGAGACTATCGAAGTCGGCCGCATGATTGCCCTCGATGCTGAGGAACTGCGGCAGGAGCAGCATCTTGTCCGCCCAGGGGGCACCAGCGGCGCGGCTGACGGCGCGGCCGGATTTCGGCGAGACATAGACGAGATCGGAACGGGCGCCGGTCGCGGCGCATTCGGCGAGATCGAGGCCGAAGCCGAGGTCATTCAGCACCGCAAGCTCGAAACGCACAAAGAGTTCGCCGGCATCGGCCGGGTTGTGCAGGTGATCGAGGATGACCTCCAGCGCATCGAAGAGATGCGGATGCGGGTCACGCTCCGGCAGCAGCCGCAGCAGCGCGCCCATCGCCTGGACACCGTAGACGGCGGTTGCCGTTTCCATCAGCCGGGCAGCGCGCAGCGTCACCGGCTCGACGCGGAATTCGCCCAGATGCTCGTCAAGCCGGGCGCGCCAGATAACCTCCACCGCATTACCCGCCTGCAGCACCGGCTGCATGGCGCGCGAGCGGCCGGAGCGCACCAGGCCGAGATGGCGGCCGCGATCACGCGTCATTACCTCGGCGATGACGCTCGTCTCGCCGTGGCGCTTGACGCCCAGGATGATCGCATGGTCCTGCCACTGCATCGAAAGAAGTCCTTACGGCTGACGAATCCATCCTACTGCATAATTCAACGCGTTACAGCGTCCTTTGCGCGTCTGAAAGACACGCTGCAATGCAAGGCCCGGCTTCCGTCGGGGACTGCGTCAGGCGACAGCCGGGAAAAGCCTCTGCAGGAATTCCCGCATCGCCATTTCGTCGAAAGGCTTCACCAGAAGCGGTATCTGCTGCAGGTCGGGCGGGAAATCGCCGGTATCGGAATAGCCGCTGACGAAGCCGAACGGGATGCCGATGTCGAGAAGATGGCGGGCAAAACCGAAGCTCATGCCCTCGCCGAGATTGACGTCGAGAAGAGCGAAATCATATTTCTCCGCAGCAATGGCGGCCCTTGCCTGTTCGACGCTGCCGACGATATCGATGCTCTCGACGCCGGCCAGGCGTAGAATATCCTCCGCCTCCATCGCGATGATCAAACTGTCTTCAAGAACCAGAACACGGATTGCGCTCATGACTCGATGCCCCTCGTCGGGCGCCTGTCGCAGCGCCCCGGCCGTTTCGCCAACATCATTGCCCTCCGGTGCCCCGCATGGCACGCTATCGGTGAATTCCGCCACCTTTTCTGAATAAACCATTTTTCTGCCCGGTCGATAAGAATCAAAATCGGAGGAAGATGACAGCCGACCTTATTTTCCTTGCTGCTAATCTGCATTTAAAAAAGACATAACCAGGCTGCTTGACCAAAGCATGTCGCGCAGAACAAAGACCTAAGACGCGACGCGCTTTAGATGAACGGGCGTTTGCCCTCTCCCAGCCCTTCCCAGCCGGCGATCGCCATCAATTCCTCGCCGTTCAGCACCTCGCAGCCGCGCTCCTGCCAGCGGATCAACCCTCGTTCGCTGAGCTTTTTCAAAGTTTTATTGGTGTGAACGATGGAAAGACCGAGCGTGTCGGCGATGTGCTGCTGAGTGATGGGAATGAATTTGCGGCCGTTGAAGATATTGAGCTTCCGGCCACGCTCAAACAGGAAGGCGATCAGGTAGGCTGCTCTTTCCAGCGCCGTGCGGCGGCCGATGCTCAAGAGATGCTCATCCAGGATGCGCTCCTCGCGCGCGGCGATCCAGGTGATGTCGAAGGCCAGCGAGGCGTGCTTGTTGTACAGCGTCATCAGCCTGTCACGCTCGAAGACACAAAGGGACACGGGCGAAAGCGCTTCGACGGAATGCTGCATCTCACCGGCGATCGTTCCCTGCAGGCCGACCAGGTCGCCCGGCATAATATAGTTCAGAATCTGGCGGCGTCCGTCCTCCAGCATCTTGTAGCGGAAGCCCCAGCCGGCGAGCACGGTGAAGAGGTGAGCGCTATGTGCGCCCTCGACGAGGATGGTGGAGCCGGCATCGACGGCAAGCTCACCCCTCTTGAAGCTCGAGACGAATTCCAGCTCGTCGCGGCTGAACTCCCTGAAATGCGGCAGAGGCCGCAAGGGACATTGGTCGCAAGGGGTCTTGAAAGAATTGATGGGTCTCGACGTTGCCATGCTTGCCCTTGCCGTCGCAAAATCGGCGCGCCAACATTGGCGCGCCGTTCGTCAAGGAATGCGCAAGGCACGGATTTGTTCCATGAGCGAGGCCGATTTTTTATGCGGAAACAAAGGGCTGGCGCCAACCCGACGAAATCCTTGCCATGCTTATTTCGGGAAATCGAGACCCATTTCGCGGAACCGCTCGGGATCATCACCCCAATTCTCGCGAACCTTGACGAACAGGAAGAGATGGACCGGCTGTTCGAGGATCTGCGACAATTCCTTGCGGGAAGCAGTCGAGATCGCCTTGATGGTTTCACCACCCTTGCCGAGCGCGATCTTCTTCTGGCTGTCACGCTCGAGATAAATCACCTGCTCGATCCGCACCGAGCCGTCCTTGCGCTCTTCCCACGTCTCCGTCTCGACATGCGAGGCATAGGGGAGCTCTTGGTGCAGGCGCAGAAACAGCTTCTCGCGGGTGATCTCGGCAGCGAGCTGGCGCATCGGCAGATCGGAGATCTGGTCTTCCGGATAGTACCACGGCCCCTCCGGGAGCGTTTTCGCCAGATAGTCCATGAGATCGTCGCAGCCGGAGCCGTTTTCGGCGGAGATCATGAAGGTGCGATCGAAAGCGATCTTCTCGTTGGCGGCAGCGGCCAGCGCCAGCAGATCCTCGCGATTGACGCGGTCGATCTTGTTGAGCAGCAGGATCTTCGGCTGCCGGACTTCCTTGAGGCCTTCGAGGATGGCTTCGGCATCCCCGCGCAGGCCGCGCTCGCTGTCGATCAGCAGCACGATCAGATCGGCATCCCTCGCACCGCCCCAGGCCGAGGTCACCATGGCGCGGTCAAGCCGGCGGCGCGGCTTGAAGATACCAGGCGTATCCATGAAGACGATCTGGGCATTGTCGTGGATCGCGATGCCGCGGACGATGGCCCGCGTCGTCTGCACCTTATGGCTGACGATCGAGACCTTGGCGCCGACGAGGCGGTTGACCAGCGTCGACTTGCCGGCATTGGTCGGCCCGATCAGCGCGACAAAGCCCGAATGCGTCGGACCATTGGTTTCTGCGGCAGCTTCGGCCGCGATCTCTTCTTCTTGTGTCATTGTCCCGTCAGTTTCCGGCAGGCGATTGCTGCCAAATGCCTTCGCGCTCGAGCATCTTCGTTGCCGCCACCTGTTCGGCGGCACGCTTCGACCGCTCTACGCCGGTTTCGGGCTTAATGCCAGCAACTTCCACCGTCACCTTGAAGCGCGGATCATGATCCGGTCCGCTGCGTTCATCAACCCGGTAGATCGGCGTGACACCAAATTTCGCGTGCGACCATTCCTGCAGCTCGGTCTTGGCGTCGCGCTTGGCGCCATCGGCCCGCACCGCCCTGCCCTGCCAGTAACGCAGAATGAAGCGGCGGGCGACTTCGAGGCCGCCGTCGAGATAGATCGCGGCGATCAGGCTTTCGACGACATCGGCGCGCACATTCATCATGCGCTTGCCGGTCAGTTTTTTCACATCGGCGCCGGTGCGGATATAGAGGTGAAGATTGAGTTCGTCGGCGACCGCAGCACAGGTTTCGGCGCTGACGAGCTGGTTGAGGCGAACCGAGAGCTCGCCTTCTCCTGCCGTGCCGAAGGTGCGGAACAGAAGCTCGGCGATGCAGAGCCCGAGGACCCTGTCGCCGAGGAATTCCAGCCGTTCGTAATTGCCGCCCTTTTCGGTACGGGCGCTGGCATGGGTCAGCGCGCTATCCAGGCGTTCCTTTTCAGCGAAGTCATGACCGATCAGGCCCTCAAGCTTTGCGCGGTCCGCCGCAGAAAGCGTCTGCGCCTTACTCATTCAACAACCTTGAAGAGGCGGTCCCAACGCATGTTCGTCGGCCACTTCCAGATTTCGCGGAAGGAGGTGTCGTTGCCGAGCGAGAAGAAGATGACGCTGGCACGGCCGACAAGATTTTCAGCGGGCACGAAGCCGACGTCGAAGCGGCTGTCTAGCGAGTTGTCGCGATTGTCGCCCATCATGAAATAATGGCCTTCCGGCACGATGAACTCGCGGGTGTTATCACCACGCGACACCCGAGACTGATCGAGCGTGTCGTAGGACTTGCCGTCGTCGAGCGTTTCGCGGAATACCGGCACGTCCTCGCCCGGGTCGAGCTTGTAATCCGAAGTGAACGCACCGTCCGCCACCTTCGGAACCGGCTTGCCGTTGACGTAGAGCACGCCGTCGGTAACCTGGATACGGTCGCCCGGCAGGCCGATGCAGCGCTTGATGTAATCGATGTCGGGGTTCGGCGGGAAACGGAAGACGACAATGTCGCCACGCTTCGGATCGGCGCCGAACAGGCGGCCGCTGAAGACATCAGGCGAGAAAGGCAGCGAATATTTCGAATAGCCGTAAGCGAACTTGTTGACGAAGATGTAGTCGCCGACAAGCAGGGTCGGCATCATCGAACCGGATGGAATGGTAAAGGGCTGGAACAGCACCGTTCGGATCACCATCGCCAAAATCAGCGCCTGGATGATAACTTTGATATTTTCCCAGAGGGCGTTCGGCTTGGCTTCGACTTTTTCGGACACGCAGTCTTATTCCTTCAAGACGCCGCGGCGGCGCAATTCTTTCTGTCGTTCTCTCTACCGGCTTCGGCCGGTTGCGGCAATGGCGACAACATCAAAAGCGACGAGAGGTCGCGATCAACAGCGCCCGAGGTCGCCATCAACAGCGCCCGAGGTCGCGATCAGAGGCTCTCGGGCAACGCCTCGATAATGACGAAGGCCTGCGCCAAGGGATAATCATCGGTTATTGTCAAATGAATGGCGGGCCTGTGGCCGGCGGGCAGCAGCGATTCGAGGATCAGGGCAGCGCCGCCCGATAAAAGCATGGTCGGCTTGCCGCTCGGCAGGTTGACGACGCCCATGTCCTTCCAGAAGACGCCCTGTGCCATGCCGGTGCCGAGCGCCTTGGAACAGGCCTCCTTGGCGGCAAAACGCTTGGCATAGGATGCCGCACGGTTTGCCCGCCTGTCGGAACGCGCGCGCTCGATCTCGGTGAAGCAGCGATGGGTGAAGCGCTCGCCGAAGCGCTCGATGGATTTCTCGACACGGCGAATGTCGATCAAATCACTGCCAATGCCGATGATCATGCCGGCCCCTTCCGTCGCTTAAGAATTCTTGATCGGATTCATATGCTCGGCATGTCGCCGGCTGGAACGGCAAGACGCAGGCGCGCCCGCTCCATCAGCCGTATATGGCGGCGCGTCTGAAAACCCTTCACGGTGTAGAATGTCAGCGCATAGAGCGCAACGGAGGTGACGATCGCCGGCGGGATAGCGCCGACCAGCATCGGCTCCAGCACCGGCTTCCATAATTCGGTGAAGTTCAGCTTGTGGAAAAGGGCGGCGAGATCCACCGTCTGACCGGCCAGCTGATCCTCGCGGCTCAACAGCAGACGCCCGATTTCCCAGGTGATGCCCCAGATGAAGGGATAGGTCAGCGGATTGCCGAAGGCGGCGCAGCCGAGGGCGGCGGCCACCATGCTGCCGGAGAGGAAATAAGTGATGACGAAAGCCATGACGAAATGCACGCCGATGAACGGCGTCCACGAGACGAAGACACCCGCAGCGACGCCGGCGGCAACCGCATGCGGCGAAGCGCTCAGGCGCAGGACGCGCATTGTCAGATAACGGATCGGGCGAAGGAAACCTTTGCGAGGCCATAAAAGCTCCCGCATCTTTTCCTTGAATCCCGCAGGCTTGCGACGGCGAAACAACATGGCCGGTATTTAGTGCAGCGCACACCACCATGACAAGAGCGGCAAATGATACCGCTCCAAAAACCGCCCCTCAATTCTCGCTGCGAAGAGGAGCTTCTTCATGCCGAGGGGCGTCCGTTATGCATAACGTCCCTCACTTACCTCAAGTATAAAGTCCATTATCAGCGATTACGGAACAGACCGCGATCGACCTGGCGCTGACGAAACTCGAGATCGATACGATCGAGCGAGCCATTCAAATATGCCATTTCACGTTCCTGCGTGGTCGGAGCGCGAAAGGCGCGAGCGAATTTCTTGATAGGGTCAAACATTATCTTGTCTCATCTTCTGTTTACGTTTCGATGACCAGAAGATAGGCCCGGCACAGGTTAATTACTACCGCCGCAATATGGAGACAGCCATGCGCTGAGTGCACCGCTTGCCCCTCTCATGCGCTGCTCCGATTATAAAATGTGCAATTTTTCGCCCAACCCTCTGGAGGGGCTTAACAAAAGCTTTAGTCGTAGAGGCGCCGGACCGTGGCGATGCAATCCAGTTCCTTCATCTGAGCGAGCAACTGGTTGAGCTGGCGCAGGTCCCAGACCTCGACCTCGAGCATCATTTCGGTGAAATCGGCCGCCACCCGCACCGTGTTCAGCAAGCGGATATTGACGTCGAGGCCTGCGACCGTCTGGGCGACCTTGGCAAGCGTGCCGGGCTCATTCAACCCATTCACCATGATGCGCGCCATGAAACGCGACTTGTTGGCTTCGTCGAGGTCCCAGCGCACGTCGATCCAGCGGTCGGGCTGATCGTCGAAGCGCTGCAGGCTCGGCGACTGGATCGGATAGATGGTGATGCCCTTGCCCTGATCCATGATACCGACGATGCGATCGCCGGGCACGGCGCCGGTCGGCGCGAACTTGACGTCGACATTGCCGGACAGGCCGCGGATCGGCCCGATATCGGCATCGGCGTCGATTTCCGAATGGCCGCCGTCGTGCCCTGTCTTGGTCTTGCCGGGGATCTTGAAGATCATGCCGGCGGCGCTGCGAACGTTGAACCAGCCATCATCGCCGGAGGGCTTCACGGTGACGCGCTCATCTTGATGATCGGGATAGACGGCGCGCAACACGTCGAGCGAGGACATCTCGCCGCGGCCGACGGCGGCGATCGCATCCTCGACATCCTTCTGGCCGAGACGGTGCAGCGCTGGCTTCATCGCCTCGCGCGAAAAGATCTTGCCGGCCCTGTTGAAGGTGCGCTCGAGAATGCGGTGGCCGAGGCCTGCATATTGCTTGCGGATCGCCGTGCGGGTGGCGCGGCGGATGGCGGCGCGCGCCTTGCCGGTCACGACGATCTCCTCCCAGGCGGCGGGCGGAACCTGCACGCCGGAGCGGATGATCTCGACCTCGTCGCCATTTGCAAGTCGCGTCACCAGCGGCATGATGCGGCCGTTGATCTTGGCGCCGACTGTCGTATCGCCGATATTGGTGTGCACCGCATAGGCGAAATCGATCGGGGTGGCGCCGCGCGGCAGGGCGATCAACTTGCCCTTCGGCGTGAAGCAGAAGACCTGGTCCTGGAAGAGCTCGAGCTTGGTGTGTTCGAGGAACTCTTCCGGGCTGTCGCCCTCGGCCAGGGCCTCGATCGTATGACGCAGCCAAGAATAGGCATTGGATTCGCGGGAAAGAATATCGCCATCGGCATTGGTGGCGCCGTCCTTATAGAGCGTGTGGGCGGCGATGCCGAATTCGGCGATTTCGTGCATGCGCTTGGTGCGGATCTGCAGTTCGATGCGCTGGCTGGAGGGGCCGACGATAGTGGTGTGCAGCGAACGGTAATCGTTCTGCTTCGGCGTCGAGATATAATCCTTGAAGCGGCCGGGCACGACGCGCCAGCGCGTGTGGACAATGCCGAGTGCCCGGTAACAGGACGGGATGTCCTCGACGATCAGGCGGAAGCCGTAGACATCGGAAAGCTGTTCGAAGGAAAGCGACTTCGATTGCATCTTGCGGAAGACGGAATAGGGCTTCTTCTGCCGGCCCTTGACATAGGCGCTCGTCAGGCCGCTTGCGACCAGAAGGTCGCGCAATTCGGCCTCGATCTTCTTGACGATGCCTTCGTTGCGCTTCGAAAGCTCTTCCAGCCTTTTGGTGACGGTCTCGTAGGCTTCCGGGTTCATATGGCGGAAGGAGAGTTCCTCGAGCTCCTCGCGCATATCCTGCATGCCCATGCGGCCGGCGAGCGGCGCATAGATTTCCATCGTCTCCTCGGAAATGCGGGCACGCTTGTCGGCCGACATGTGATCGAGTGTGCGCATATTGTGCAGGCGATCGGCAAGCTTGACGAGCAGCACGCGCACATCGTCTGATATGGCGAGCAGCAGCTTGCGCAGGTTTTCCGCCTGCTTGGCCTTCTTGGTGACGAGATCGAGCTTCTTGATCTTCGTCAGCCCCTCGACCAGGCGGCCGATATCCTCGCCGAAGAGTTCGTCGATCTCGGCGCGCGTTGCCGTCGTATCCTCGATCGTATCATGCAGAAGGGCGACCGCGATCGTCGATTCATCGAGGTGCATGTCGGTGAGGATGGCGGCGACCTCGAGCGGATGGGAAATATAGGGATCGCCGCTCGCGCGCTTTTGCTGGCCATGCTTCTGCATGGCGTAGACATAGGCTTTGTTCAGCAGTGCTTCATTGGCATCGGGCTTGTATTGCTGAACCCGCTCCACGAGCTCGTACTGCCGCATCATTCCAAAGCCACTCCGATAAAAATAAAAGCGCGCCAATCAACGATTGGCGCACACATGGGCAATAATATGCCTAAGCAATAAAGGTGCAAGATTGACGATTGGTAATCGTCGCTCTTTTGCGTCGCATGCAGCTTTTTCCGGGCTGCATCTAACCGATGCGACCGGTGATCCCGCCTGCGCGCTTAGTAGTCGTCGCTCTTTTCCGGCGGCACGAGGCCTTCGATGCCGGCAAGCAGCTCTTCTTCCGACATCTGGTCGAAAGTGATCGTCTCCGGCACGTCGTCCTGCTCTTCGCTGTCGGCCGCAGTGGCACCGCCGGCGGCGATCATGCTTGCCGGATCGGGCTCGGGCTCATCGACTTCGACATGCTTCTGCAGCGAATGAATCAGATCTTCCTTGAGGTCGTCGGGCGAAAGCGTCTCGTCGGCAATTTCGCGCAGGGCCACGACAGGATTCTTGTCGTTGTCGCGATCGATGGTGATCGAGGCACCCTGAGAAATCAGCCGGGCGCGGTGGCTGGCGAGCAGAACCAGCTCGAAGCGGTTCTCCACCTTATCGATGCAATCTTCAACTGTGACACGGGCCATTGCCTGTCCTTTACGGTCGTCATTTCGGGATTAACACGCCCGATACAATTAAAACCGGGCAAATACAAGTTTTTCATTCCGGCTCCCCTCGTCTTTATCCGCGGCTGAGCTAGATTTCCATGGAGAATGTCATAATTCCACCGAAGGTTGCTTGGAATATGTCGAATCGTGCCCTAAATCTTTCATATATGAATAATTCATAAAGTAAGGATCAGATCGAAATCGAAACACAAGCTATTGTTTTTATTGAAGTTTGGTGCATACGGATTTCGATTGCTCTCATTGGATTGGTAAGCGATGTTTGACCCACGCGAAAAAATTGCACTCTTCATTGACGGCGCCAATCTGTACGCTGCATCCAAGAGCCTCGGCTTTGACATTGATTACCGCAAGCTCCTGAAAGCATTCCAGAAACGCGGATATCTGCTGCGCGCGTATTATTATACCGCTCTGATCGAAGATCAGGAATATTCGTCGATCCGGCCGCTGATCGACTGGCTCGACTACAACGGCTACAAAGTCGTCACCAAGCCCGCCAAGGAATTCACGGATTCCATGGGTCGCCGAAAGATCAAAGGCAACATGGACATCGAGCTTGCGATCGATGCCATGGAACAGTCCGAAACGGTCGATCATCTCGTCATCTTCTCGGGCGACGGCGATTTCACGAACCTGGTCGAGGCATTGCAGCGCAGAGGCCGCAAGGTCTCGGTAATATCAACCATGGCGACCCAGCCACCAATGATTGCCGACGACCTGCGCCGTCAGGCCGATCATTTCATCGATCTCTTGTCTCTGAAGGCTGAAATCGGTCGCGATCCTTCCGAGCGGGCGCCACGCCCGGCCGAAGTCGCCCCGGCCAGCGATTTCGAGGACTGATCTCTCGCTGTAACATTTGAATCATGCAGGGGCGCGGCGGCCAGCTCCTCGCGTGGCCACGCCTTTACATGGACGATACACGACAGCGGCCGATTGCAGCGTGATCGGACCCAGCGCGGTCAACCATGAGCCTTCAGCAGGCGGCTCTTCTGCCGGTTCCAATCGCGCTCCTTCTCGGATTCGCGCTTGTCGTGCAATTTCTTACCCTTGGCGAGCGCCAGTTCCATCTTCGCCCGACCGCGATCGTTGAAATAGATCTTCAGCGGAATCAGCGTCATGCCTTCGCGGTTGATGGCAGAGCGCAGGCGATGGATTTCACGGCCCGACAGCAGCAGCTTGCGGCGCCGGCGCGGCTCGTGGTTGAAGCGGTTGGCTTGCAGATATTCCGGCAGGTAGGAATTGATCAGCCAGATCTCTCCGCCCTCATCCGAGGCGTAGGATTCGGCGATATTGGCCTTGCCTTCGCGCAGCGACTTGACCTCCGTGCCCATCAGCACGATGCCGGCCTCATAAGTATCGATGATCTCGTAGTTGAAGCGGGCCTTGCGGTTTTCGGCCACGACCTTGTTCACCACACGCTGGCTGCCTTTGGGGGCCATGACGATATTCCAATTATTTTTTAGGGCGCGAAAAGCCGCACCCTTATTCCTTGCCCTTATGTAAGGGAGAGACCCGGCCTTGTGAAGACGGCCGGCCTCGTCAGTTCAACAGGCCCGCATGACGCATCGCGGCGTCGATCGCCGATTCCGTTGCCGGCTCCAGCGTCGAAAGCAGCGGCGAGCGGACGTTGCGGCTCATCCGGCCAAGTCTGGAAAGCCCGTATTTGGCGCCGCAAAGACCAGGCTCGAGGAAGATCGCCTTGTGCAGCGGCATCAGCCGGTCCTGATATTCCAGAGCGCGGGCATAGTCGCCGGCCAGCGTTGCCGCCTGGAAGTCGGCGCAAAGGCGCGGGGCGACATTCGCCGTCACCGAAATACAGCCGACACCGCCATGGGCGTTGAAGCCGAGCGCCGTCGCATCCTCGCCGGACAATTGCCTGAAATCCGCGCCGCAGCTGATGCGCTGTTCGGAGACGCGCTCGATCTTGCCCGTCGCATCCTTGACGCCGACGATATTCCTATGCGCCTTGGCGAGCGCACCCATCGTTTCCGGGGTCATGTCGACCACCGAGCGGCCGGGGATGTTATAGATATAGATCGGCAGATCGACGGCCTCGGCGATCGCCGAAAAATGCGCGATCAAACCCTTCTGCGTCGGCTTGTTGTAATAGGGGGTGACGACCAGCACGGCGTTCGCACCGACCTTTTCGGCATGCTGGGCAAGCTCGATCGCCTCACGCGTATTGTTCGAGCCGGCGCCAGCCATGACGGGAACGCGTTTTGCGGCAACCTCGATGCAGAGTTCCACCACCCGCTTGTGTTCGGCATGCGACAGCGTCGGGGATTCGCCCGTCGTGCCGACCGGAACGAGACCGCCGCTGCCTTCCTTGATCTGCCAGTCGACATGAGCGGCGAAGCTGTCTTCGTCGATCAGTCCGGCATCGGTGAAGGGGGTGACGAGGGCGGGAATGGACCCATTGAACATGCAAAGCTCCTCACGACCAAATCCTTGCTTCGGCCGCATTCCATGAATAAGAGTTGCGCACCATAGAGCGCCGAAATCATCGCGACAAGCGCGTAGAGTTCGGTTTAGGGCAAATTCCGATAGCAGATGTGAATGAATTTTACCTGGTACGGTAAGGTTTCGTTAAGATGCCTCTAGCCTAATGGCAGGGCGTGTTTTCATTGCGAGATCCCGGATGAAGAAAGCTGTCCTGATTCTGTCCGCCTTCGGCTTCATTGCCGCTGCGTGGGGCAGCGTTGCGTCGCCGCTTCCCGGCGAGAGCACTGCCATGCCTGCCGTCAAGCCGCTCGGCTTCATTCCCGAAACAGCCATACCGGAGTCGATCACGACAGGCGCTATTCCGCGCAATCCGGCCATCGCGCCCGTCAACGGCGACCTGAAGGCCGGCCTCGACGCGCTTTCCGACAAGGATCCGCAGCTGGCGCTTTCGATCCGCGACAGCATGCGCGACGGGACGCTCGACCGCCATATCCTCACCTGGGCGATCGCCGTTTCCGGATTGAAGGGTGTTCCTTCTTTTGAAATCGCCAGCGCCGCGCAAGAGCTCAAGAGCTGGCCGGGTCTTTCGCGGCTGCGCGCCTATTCCGAACGCGCGATCTATGATGAAAATCCCGCCCCTTTCGCCGTGCTCGCCGCCTTCGGCGATACCGCGCCCGAGACGATGCAGGGCGCCGTCATCCTCGGCCGGGCGCTGGTTGCGTCAGGCAAACAGGCACAGGCGGCAAAATATATCCGCAAGGTCTGGCGCGGAGAGGCGCTCGACAAGGCGACCGAGGACAAGATCCTCATCGAGTTTTCCGCGCTGTTGACGCCCGCCGACCATAAGGCGCGGATGGACTATCTGATGTATCGCGGCCGGGTGGCGCAGGCTAAGCGCTTCGGAGACATGGGCCAGGCGCAGTCGCTCTACACGGCCTGGGCTGCCGTCGACGCCAAAGCCGGCAATGCCGGCGCGCTGCTCAACGCCGTCGATGCGAAATGGCGCGGCGATGCCGGCCTGCTGTTTGCGCGGATCGAATATCTGCGCAAGCAAGACAAATATGCCGAAGCGGCTGTGCTTCTGGAGCAGATGCCGCCAGAGCGTAGCGAACTCCTCAATTCCGGCGAATGGTGGAACGAGCAGCGCATCGTCAGCCGTGGTCTCGTCGACCAGGGACAGTTCAAGCCTGCCTATCGCATCGTCGCAAACTACGCCGCAACGAGCCCGACGGATATCGTCGAGGCTGAATTCCATGCCGGATGGTACGCCCTTCGCGGCCTGCAGGACCCGGCAACGGCGGAAAGACATTTCCGCAAGATTCTCCAGACATCAAACGGACCGATCTCGGTTTCACGCGCCTGGTATTGGCTGGGACGAGCAGCGGAGGCCGGAGGTCCCGGCAAATCCAGCGAATTCTATGCGAAGGCCGCGAGTTTTCCCGGCACCTTCTATGGACAGCTCGCGGCCGAAAGACTGGGGCGAAAGACGCTTAACGTCACCTATCCCGCACCGAGCACGGCCGACCGGCAGCGCTTCCAGGCACGCGAAGCCGTGCAGGCGATCGGCCGGCTGGAGGCCGCCGGCCATGGATGGCGGGCCGCCATTCTCTATCTCGCGCTCGCCGATCAACTGCAAAGCCCCGGTGAATTGGCTGTCCTTGCGGCACGGGCCGAGCAATCCGGCGATCATCATCTCTCGCTGCAGATCGGCAAGATCGCCTATGGACGCGGCATTGATGTCGCAGCGCTTGCCTTTCCGGTCGGCGTGATCCCGGCGAGCGCCAATATAACAGGCTCCGGCAAGGCGCTCGCCTATGCTATTGCCCGGCAGGAAAGCGCCTTCAACCCGGCCGCCGTTTCGGCGGCAAACGCGCGCGGCCTGCTGCAACTTCTGCCGGGAACAGCCCAGGCGGTGGCCAAGCGCCACAACATCGCCTTTTCCAAGGACAAGCTAACGGCCGATGCCGGCTATAACGCGACACTCGGTGCCCATTATCTCGGCGAGCAGATCGACGCCTTCGGCGGCTCCTATATTCTCACCTTCATTGCCTATAATGCCGGGCCGAAGCGGGTGCCGGAATGGATCGGCCGCTACGGCGATCCGCGCGGCAGGCCGATCGACGAGATCGTTGACTGGATCGAGCGCATCCCCTTCCCCGAAACGCGCAACTACGTGCAGCGCGTGATGGAGAATTACGAAGTTTATAAAGCCCGTCTCGGCCAACCCACCGATATCGAGCGCGACCTGATCGGCGGACGCAGCGCCTCCTGAAGCCGTTTGGCGCGGCTTGAAAAGCAAGCTACATCTTCGGGATCAAACAGATCTCGAGGGATGCGATGCCGGATATGGATGCAGGCGGTTTCCAGGAACGATTTTACACGTCTTCCGATGGGTTGAGGCTTTATGCCCGCGACTACCGACCCGACCAGGCGACAACCGCCGGACGGCTGCCGGTGATCTGCCTGCCCGGCCTGACCCGCAATACGCGGGATTTTCATCCGCTTGCGCTGCTTCTCGCCCGGGACACAACAACGCCACGCAGGGTGATTGCGCTCGATTCGCGCGGACGAGGAAACTCGGCATGGGATGAGAACAAGGCGAACTACAATCTCGCCATCGAGGCCGGCGACGTCCTTGCCGCCTGCACGGCGTTCGGCATCGAGCGGGCGATTTTCGTCGGCACGTCGCGGGGCGGGCTGATCCTGCATCTGATCGCCGCGACACATCCGGATCTTCTCGAAGCCGTCATCCTCAACGATATCGGGCCCGTGCTTGAGGCTGAGGGGCTGGCGCGGATCCGCGATTACCTCAACAGCGGCAGGAAGCCGGCGGACTGGAACGAGGCGGCCGATATATTGAAGGAAAATCATGGCGCGTCGTTTGCTGCGCTTGCAGAGGAAGATTGGCGCGAGATGGCGCTTGCCCTTTATCGCGATATCGGTGGACGGCCGGTCGCCGACTTCGACCCGGCGATCGCAGAGGCACTGAAATCGATCGATTTCAGCCAGCCGTTGCCTGATCTCTGGGGGCAATTCGAAAGCCTGAGCCGGTTGCCGCTTATGCTGATCCGCGGTGAAAACACGTCGCTGCTTTCACAGGAAACCGCCGGCGAAATGGCACGGCGGCATTCGCGGCTGATCCTTCATGCTGCCGAAGGACAAGGACACGCCCCACTTCTGCATCTCGGTAATATCCCCACGACAATTCGAGCTTTTCTCGACACCTGCCGATAAGCTCACGAAATTGGTCAGAGCCGGCACTTTGCCTACAGCTTCCTTCAGACCCCGCCTCGCGACGACGCCCTTGCTGTTCAGCTAACGATTCCCATCACCAGGGCCCGCAGAGGACTCTCACCTCCAAGTCATCGGCCGGATACCAACCCGGCCAAACGGTGTTCTCACACCACGCGCCATGCCTGGCGCACAATACAAAAAGCCCGGCTCGAGAGCCGGGCTTTCCTGATTGACCGAAGTCAGATCAGATTAGAACGAACGCTGCAGGCGGAAGTAGCCCGAAGTGGAGTCGTCATCATCTTCCGGATCGAGATACTGAACCGAAGCCTTGGCGTAGAAGTTGTCGACGATCTGGTAATCAACCGTCAGACCGACCTTCCAGGCATCGCCGTCGTCGAAGTCGTCAGCAGTGATGCCGTAGTTGCTGTAGTACTGGACACCGGGGGTGATCTTCAGCTGGTCAGTCGCCTTGATGGCGTATTCAGCAGCGATCGCCCATTCGGCCTTGGTGTAGTAAGAGCTCGGGCCGGTAGCGTATACGGCAGCGAGGCCGAGCGTACCGGGACCGATGTCAACCGTACCCATTGCACGGACAGCACCATCTTCGTTGTCGACGTCATAGCCGGCAGTGATCTGGTAGCTGAAGGCACCAGCCTTGCCGCCGAGACCGACTGCAACGCCAACGTTGTTGGGTTCTTCGTCCGCCTTGAAGTAGCCGTCCTCGAGTTCATCGACGCTGATGCCAGCGTAGAAGGCGTCGGTTTCGTACTGATAACGGATGGAGTTATGCAGCGTGACCGGCGAGCCGATGTCGTCGGTTTCGCCAGAGAGGCCATCGTCCCACCAGCTATAGAACAGACCAGCGCGGAAGCCGGCGATGTCGAGGTAAGCGGAGTCGAGCTTGGCAGACTGATCAGTGGCATTGTCAGCATTGAACTGCATGACGATGACGCCGGTCAGCGGACCATATTCGGTGTCGCTCTTGGCAGTGAACTGAACCTGACCGCGAGTGACGGCATCCCAATCGGAGTCGTTAGGACGATCGTCATTAGCGCCGACCTGGTCGCCAACGTTGACCTGGAAACGGATGTAACCGTTGATCTTGAGGCAGGTTTCGGTGCCCGGGATGTAGAAGTAGCCGGTGCCGTAAGCGTCGCAGACGCGAACATATTCAACCGGTTCCGGCTCGGCAGCAACGATAGCGTCAGCAGCCTGAGCACCGGATACTACTGCGAGAGCAGCAGCGGAGCCGAGAAGAAGGCTCTTGATGTTCATAAATGACCTCCAATTCAAAGTTTCGATCGGGTTTGGGATCTTTCGCTGAGCAGCGTTCCCTGCCCCATCCCCGTGTTTCAAGAAGTGGACGATCAGTCGCCCTTGCTTCCGACGCTGAAAATACAAGACGGAAGCCATCACGCAATCACCAACTTACTCGGACAGGGGATTTGAAGGAGCCTTCCCGACATTCTGTTGCTGAAAGGACACAAGTCGGGCAACCGGCCTCGATTTCCTTTATGCTTCGTTAAGAAAACCCTGATTTTGCGGAGGCTTAGGTCAAGCCAACAAAGAATTGGACATGCGCTTTGCGACACATTCGTGACACTTTTTTGACAAAATGCGGCTCTTACGAGGGATTCATGATTGCCGGAAGCGTAACCGGGCGTGCACCGATCCGCTTTCGCCACCTGTCGGTGGCTTGAGCGCGGGAGGTGATTCCCGCAGGCGATTCTCTCACTCCGGCCTAGCCGACTAAGCGAACATGGTTCCCAGCCAGAAACTAACGATCGACGCGCGCTCAGGAAATCGGGAATGGCGGAGAAGATGGGATTCGAACCCACGATACGCTTTTGACGTATACTCCCTTAGCAGGGGAGCGCCTTCGACCACTCGGCCACCTCTCCGGTGCGGCCTAACTATGGTGACCGGTCTGTGAATGCAAGGGTTTTTTGAGTTTTCACCAGAAGAAATGCAGCGAGCTGCAATTCAGCCGGTTGCGCAAACAAACCGCATTTCCTGGTGAAATCCGCGGAATTTGATCGCGCTTCGTTCTCTTCAATGAAGAAGCCGAACTCAGCCGAGCAGGCTCTTGAGGTCGGCAGAAGGGTCGGCGAGAATCGATTTATCAGGATTGGTCCCGGATTCCAGCAGTTTTTTGCCGGTCACATAGGCCTTCGCGTCGTTGATCGCATCGACGGCAATCAGCCGGCCTTCCCTGAAGTACCAGACCGAATGGGCGCCTTCGCGGGCGCCGGGGCGCAGCAGCGTCTCGTCATAACCAAGATTGAAGCCGGCGATCTGCAGCTTGACGTCATACTGGTCCGACCAGAACCACGGCTTCGGATCATAGGGCTCGCTGCCGCCGGCGATGACGGCTGCCGCCGCTTCGGCCTGGTCGACGGCGTTCTGCACCGATTCGAGCCTGATGCGTCCGCCCTGCCAGGGAAGTGCTGCGCAATCGCCAGCCGCAAAGATCGCCGGATCGGAGGTGCGGGCGAATTCGTCGACGACAATGCCGTTGGTGACTTCGAGGCCGGCTTCCTTGGCAAGCTGATCGTTCGGGGCGATGCCGATGCCGACGACGGCGAAATCGATGTCGATGACCGATCCGTCGGAAAGTGCGGCGCCGGTGACGCGGCCATCCTTGCCGATCAGATTCTTGAGCCCTGTCTTCTCGCGGATCACCACGTCATGGGCCTCGTGGATCACGCGCATGATGTCGGCAGTCTCCTTCGCCGCGACGCGCTGCAGGATGCGGTCTGCCATCTCAATGACGGTGACTTCCAGCCCGCGATGGCGGGCAACAGCCGCCGCCTCGAGCCCGATATAACCGCCACCGATGATGAGGACGCGACGACCGGGGCGCATCTCGTCAGCAAGCAGATCGGCATCGCGCTTGTCGCGGGCGACATAGACGCCTTCGAGATCGCCGCCGATTGCGGCCGGCAGCCGGCGCGGCGTCGAGCCGGTGGCGAGCGCCAGCGTGCCGTAATCAAGAACGGAGCCGTCCTGCAGCAGAACCTGCTTGCTGTCCGGCTTGATCTGCTCGGCCCAAGTCGAAAGGCGAAGATCGACGTCATTGTCCGCATACCAGTGCTCGGCGCGGAACAGCAGGCGGTCGAAAGACATTTCGCCGAGCAGGTATTTCTTCGAAAGCGGCGGGCGCTGATAGGGAGCGACGTCCTCTGCACCGATGAGGGTGATCGGGCGCGTATCCTTCAACGCACGCAGCTTGGCCGCCAATGCGAAACCGGCCTGGCCCGCGCCGATGATCACCAGTCTATCCGTCACGATCTCACTCCTGAAGCTGCGCCCGACGCCCACGCCAAGGCCTATTCCCTACCCCACGCCCCGTCAACGGAAAGCGGCCTCTTACATTCAGCCGATCTCGATCCAGCGGCGCTCGTGGAAGGACTGTGCCATGGCATGCACCGACTTCTCTATCCTGAGACCGTCTTCGAATGTCACGATCGACGACGGCTCGCCTGATATTGCCCGGATCAGCTCACGGCATTCGATGATCTTCAGATCGTTGAAGCCGAGGCCGTGGCCTGGTGCCGGGATAAACCGATCATAAGGCTGATGGGCGGGGGCCGCCAGTATCTTGCGGAAGCCCTGCTCGGAGCCACGGCCGTCGGCCTGATAGAGCTCGAATTCGTTCATCCGCTCCTGGTCGTAGACGATCGAGCCTGTCGAGCCAAAAATCTGCAGGGCGATGCGGCCCTTGCGACCCCAGGCGGCGCGATTCGCCATCAACACGGCGGAGATGCCGCCGCCAAGCCGCATCAGCACGTTAGCGCCATCGTGGTTTTCGACGGCACGGCGACCGCCCTCGCTTAGCGGGCGGTCGGCATAGGGTTTGACCATATCCGTTATGACGGCCTCGACATGGCCGAAGAGATACCAGAGCAGCGACAGCGGGTGCACGGCGAAATCGTCGAGCGCGCCGTAGCCAGCGGAAAGCTCGCTCTTCCAATAAAAGAAGACATCGGGATCGGCCATGAAATCCTCGTCCATCTCGACGCGGATGTGGTTGACCGCGCCGATGGCGCCCTCGCCGATCAACGTCCTGATATGCCGCATGACAGGATTCTGGATGTAATTATAGCCAAGGGCGGCAACCCTGCCGGATCGCTTCGCCGTCTCCAGCATGCGCTCGGCATCGGCATAGGCCGGCGCCATCGGCTTTTCGCACCAGACATGTTTGCCGGCCGCGAGGGCTGCAATCGCCATCTCGGCGTGGAACTGATTGGGCGTGGTGACGGAGACGACGTCGACCTCGGGGTCAGCAATCAGCGCCCGCCAGTCGGCCGTCGCCTTCTCGAAACCGAATTCACCGGCACGAGCATCAGCAAGCCCGGCATTGGCTTCGGCCAGATGCACGAGACGCGGACGCTCGACATCGCCGAACACCGTCTTCACCGCATTCCACGCCAATGCATGGCACTTGCCCATATAACCGGTCCCGATCAAACCGATGCCGAGTGGCTTCATTTCCGTCTCCTCCAGAACTGCACGCGGATTTTTGGAATATTTGGATCATTTTGACAAGGGACCTGCTGACAGGCATTTCTGCAGCCGTTCCTAGAGGATTGTCCAAAAGCCTTCAATTACAGGGGATTAAAAACAGTTAGCCGTGCCGTTTGAAATCGTTTATGTTCGATAATATGGAATATTTGTTTCATCTCGTGAGCCGCAAGCATGGATAACGATTCCCAGAGGCACGCGCGCGTGCCGCGCGATTTCGAAAGCCTGCGCAGCACCATCATCGAGCGCAAGGCGAGCATGCCGAAGCGGCTGGCGCAGGTCGCCGCCTTCGCGCTCGGCAATCCCGACGAAATCGCCTTCGGCACGACGGCGAGCATCGCGGCCGCCTCCGACGTTCAGCCGTCGACGCTGGTGCGCCTGGCGCATCATCTGGGTTACGGCGGCTTTTCCGACCTGCAGAGCATCTTTCGCGAAAGATTGCGGGACCGGACGCTAAGCTACGAAGAGCGCCTCGTCACGCTCGAGCAATCGAGCGGCGACGATGAGGACGCCAATCTACTCTCCGGCTTCATTGCCGCGGCTAACCAGTCGGTCAACCGGCTGGCGGCGACGGTGCAGAGCGATACTTTTACAAAAGCCGTGAATATCCTTGCCAGCGCCGAGACGATCTATCTGATCGCCAAACGGCGCTCCTACCCGCTGACGGCGCACATGACCTACGCTTTTTCCAAGCTCAATATCCGCCACCAGATCGTCGCCTCGCCAAACGGCGTCGACCCTGAAATGGTGCAGTTCGCAACACCGAAAGACGCAGCGATCGCGGCAAGCTTCTCGCCCTATGCCGCCGACAGCCTTAATCAGAGCCAGGAGCTTGCCGACCGCGGCGTCCCCGTTATCGCGATCACCGATTCGGCCTTTTCGCCGCTTGCCGCCTGCGCCACGCACTGGTTCGAAGTGGCGGAAGCCGATTTCGCCGGCTTCCGCTCGCTTTCGGCCTCGATGGCGCTCACCATGGCACTACCGGTTGCAATCGCCGAACGGCGGCGCAAGAGTCAGCAGTCAAAACCTGCAAAAGGCAAAATGGAATAAACATTCCGAATTGACAAAATATCGGAACCGATGTTTCATTATTGAAAATTCGCAGGCACTGGAAGCCGCGCAAAATCTAGCGGGAGGACATCATGGTACAATCGAATCCGGGTTCACAGCCGGAGCCGGCGCTTGATGTGATCACCATCGGCCGTTCCTCGGTCGATCTTTACGGCCAGCAGATCGGTTCGCGGCTGGAGGATATCGGCTCTTTCGCCAAGTCCGTCGGTGGCTGCCCGGCCAATATCGCCATCGGCACGGCGCGGCTCGGGCTCAAATCCGGCCTCATCACTCGCGTCGGCGACGAGCAGATGGGACGTTTCATCCGCGAGCAGTCGGCGCGCGAAGGTGTCGCGACAGACGGCATCGTCACCGACAAGGAGCGACTGACGGCGCTGGTGCTGCTGGCGGTCGAGGCCGAGGGCGTGTCGCCGATGATCTTCTATCGGTCGGACTGCGCCGACATGGCGCTCGATGAAGGCGATATCGACGAGGATTTCATCAGATCGTCGCGCGCCGTTCTCGTTTCCGGAACGCATTTCTCGCGGCCGAATACCGAGGCCGCACAGCGCAAGGCTATCCGCATCGCCAAGGCGAACGGCCGCAAGGTGATCTTCGACATCGATTACCGGCCGAACCTCTGGGGCCTTGCCGGCCATGCGGAAGGCTTCGAACGCTACGTGAAATCCGACCGGGTCTCCTGGAAGATGAAGGAGACGCTGCCGGATTGCGACCTCATCGTCGGCACCGAAGAGGAAATCCTGATCGCTTCCGGCGCCGACGACGTGCTCGGCGCGCTGAAGGAGATCCGTCGGCTGTCGCCGGCGACGATCGTGCTCAAGCGCGGCGCCATGGGCTGCATCGTCTATGACGGGCCGATCGCCGACGATCTCGAAGCCGGCATCATCGGCCAGGGTTTCCCGATCGAGGTCTTCAACGTGCTGGGCGCCGGCGATGCGTTCATGTCCGGTTTCCTGCGTGGCTTCCTGCGCGACGAGCCGCTGAAGACCTGCGCCACCTGGGCCAATGCCTGCGGCGCCTTCGCCGTCTCCCGCCTGCTCTGCTCGCCGGAATATCCGACCTGGGCGGAACTCGACTTCTTCCTGACGACCGGCAGCAAGCACCGGGCACTGCGCAAGGACGAGGCGCTCAACCATATCCACTGGGCATCGACCCGGCGCGGCGAAATCCCGCTTTTGATGGCGCTGGCGATCGACCACCGTTCGCAGCTCGTCAGCGTCGCCGATGAGCTCGGCGTCGGCCATGAGAAGATCGTCGCCTTCAAGCGGCTGGCGGTGGCGGCAGCGGCGCGGGTTTCAAATGGCCGCGACGGTTACGGCATGCTGATCGACGAACGCTTCGGCCGCGACGCTTTCTTCGATGCGGCGACGAAGAATTTCTCCTGGATCGGCCGTCCGGTGGAATTGCCGGGCTCGAAGCCGCTGCGCTTCGAATTCAGCCAGGATATCGGCTCGCAGCTCGTCGAATGGCCGCTCGGTCATTGCATCAAATGCCTGTGCTTCTATCATCCTGATGATCCGGCTGAATTGAAGACGGAGCAGCAGGAGAAGCTGCGGACGCTGTTCGAGGCCGCCCGCAAGGTCGGCCGCGAGCTGCTGGTGGAGATCATTGCCGGCAAGAACGGGCCGCTCACCGACGACACGATGGCAACCGCGCTGGAGGAGCTCTATGCGCTCGGCATCAAGCCGGACTGGTGGAAGCTGGAGCCGCAGGCATCCCGTGAAGCCTGGAAGAAGATCGATGCGGTGATCGCCAAAAATGATCCCTGGTGCCGCGGTATCGTGCTCCTGGGGCTCGAGGCGCCCGCCGACGAGCTGATCTCCTGCTTCGAGGCGACGCTGGCAGCTCCCTCCGTGAAGGGTTTCGCCGTCGGCCGGACGATCTTTGCCGATCCGGCGCGCGCCTGGCTTTCAGGCGAAATGAACGACGAGGAAGCGATCGCCGATATGGCCGGCCGCTTCCGGCAACTGACAGAGGCGTGGCTGAAAACGCGCGGACATCAGTAGACTTAGAATTAAGACCCCTCCCCAACCCCTCCCCACAAGGGGGCGGGGCTAACCTGGCGGGCCCTCTGCATTCTCGCCGCAGCGTCTTGTCCAAAAGGATGCTCGCTCATGGTGTGAGACGGTGCCCCAAGTTAAGTCCCTCCCCCTTGTGGGGAGGGGTTGGGGAGGGGAAAACGCGAAAAGAAAGATTGCGGGAGGACCCGATGGGCAAGACGATACGGTTGACGATGGCGCAGGCCGTCGCGCATTTCCTGAAAGTACAGATGACGATCGTCGACGGCAAGAAAGTGCCGATCTTCGGCGGCGTCTGGGCGATCTTCGGCCACGGCAACGTCGCCGGTATCGGCGAAGCGCTCTATCAGGTGCGCGCGGAATTGACGACCTATCGCGCCCACAACGAACAGGGCATGGCGCATGCCGCGATCGCCTATGCCAAGGCGAATTTCCGCACGCGCTTCATGGCCTGCACGAGCTCGATCGGTCCGGGCGCGCTGAACATGGTGACCGCCGCCGGCGTGGCGCATGTCAATCGTATCCCCATTCTCTTCCTGCCGGGCGACGTCTTCGCCAACCGCGCGCCGGATCCGGTGCTGCAGCAGATCGAGGATTTCGGGGACGGCACGGTTTCGGCCAATGACGCCTTCCGTCCGGTTTCGCGCTATTTTGATCGCATCACCCGGCCCGAGCAGATCATCACGGCGCTGAAGCGCGCCATGCAGGTCCTGACCGACCCCTTGGATTGCGGTCCGGTGACATTGTCGCTCTGCCAGGACGTTCAGGCAGAAGCCTATGATTATCCGGAAAGCCTGTTCGAGGAAAAAGTCTGGACCACCCGCCGGCCGCAGCCGGATGCGGACGAGCTGGCAAATGCCATCGCGCTGATCAAGGCATCGCAGAAGCCGGTGATCGTTGCCGGCGGCGGCGTGCTTTATTCGCAGGCGACGAAGGAGCTTGCCGCCTTTGCCGAGGCCCACGGCATTCCTGTCGTCGTCAGCCAGGCGGGCAAATCATCGATCAACGAAACCCATCCGCTGGCGCTTGGTTCGGTCGGCGTCACCGGCACCTCGGCGGCGAATGCGATCGCCGAAGAGACGGACCTCGTCATCGCCGTCGGCACCCGCTGCCAGGATTTCACCACGGGCTCCTGGGCGCTGTTCAAGAATGACAGCCTGAAGATGATCGGCCTCAATATCGCCGCCTATGACGCGGTGAAGCACGACAGCCATCCGCTGGTGACTGACGCCCGCGAAGGACTGAAGGCGCTTTCGGCCGGACTTTCCGGCTGGAAGGCGCCGGCAGCACTCGCCGAGAAGGCAGCGGCGGAGAAAAAGATCTGGATGGAGGCTGCGGCCAGGGCGATGGCGACGACCAATGCAGCCCTGCCCTCCGATGCGCAGGTCATCGGCGCGGTAGCGCGCGCGATCGGCGGTGAGAATACGACGGTGCTTTGCGCTGCGGGCGGCCTTCCCGGCGAATTGCACAAGCTCTGGCCGGCGACGGCGCCGGGCAGCTATCACATGGAATACGGTTTTTCCTGCATGGGCTACGAGATCGCCGGCGGGCTCGGCGCCAAGATGGCGCGTCCCGAACGGGATGTCGTCGTCATGGTCGGCGACGGTTCCTACATGATGATGAATTCCGAGCTCGCCACCTCGGTCATGCTCGGCCTCAAGCTCAACATCGTCGTGCTCGACAATCGCGGTTACGGCTGCATTAACCGATTGCAGATGGGCACCGGCGGCGCCAACTTCAACAATCTGCTGAAGGACTCCTATCACGAGGTGATGCCGGAGATCGATTTCCGCGCGCATGCCGAAAGCATGGGCGCCATCGCCGTCAAGGTCGCCTCGATCGCGGAACTCGAGCAGGCAATCGCCGATTCCAGGAAGAACGACCGCACGTCCGTCTTCGTCATCGACACCGATCCGCTGATCACCACGGAAGCCGGTGGCCACTGGTGGGATGTCGCGGTGCCTGAGGTCAGCTCGCGCGGTGAGGTCAACAGGGCGCATGAGGCCTATGTCAAAGCACGCGCTGCCCAGCGCGTCGGCTGATCGATTGCTGTCATTTTTCTGGAGGAGCGGCACCGCTCCCCGTAATGCTTTTAAGGAGAATGTTGATGAAGGCCAAACTCGGCATGTCGCCCATCGCGTGGTGGAACGACGATCTTCCTGAGCTCAGCGACGATGTGTCCCTGGAGGAATGCCTGCGGCAATCGCGCAGTGCCGGTTTCACCGGCATGGAAAAGGGACGCCGCTTCCCCGACGATCCCGAGGTGATGCTGCCCATTCTGCGCGCAGCCGACGTGACGCTGTGCGGCGGCTGGTTCTCGGGCACGCTGGTCGATGAGGAGCTTGCCGCCAACAAGGACCGCATCGCGCCGATGATCGAGCTTTTCAAGGCGGTCAATGCGCCCTGCATTGTTTATGGCGAAGTCGGCCGCTCGATCCAGGGCGACCGCTCCAAGCCGCTCGCGACCAAGCCGCGCCTCTCCGATGACGAGATGAAGGCCTATGCGCGGCGCGTCACGGAATTCGGGGAATGGTGCGCCGAGCAGGGCATGCCGCTTTCCTATCACCACCACATGGCGGCCGTGGTCGAAACCGAGCCGGAACTCGACGCCTTCATGCGCCATTCGGGCGAAGGCATCCCGCTGCTGCTCGATGCCGGGCATTTGGCCTTTGCCGGCGGCGACGTGCTGCGCGCCATCGGGAACCACCACGCCCGCATCAATCATGTTCACGTCAAGGACATCCGCAAGCCGGTGGTGGACGGGCTGGACCGCAGCCGGCAGTCCTTCCTCGATGCGGTGGCGCTTGGCGCCTTCACGGTGCCGGGCGACGGCTCGCTCGATTTCGCCGCCATCGTCCAGCGGCTGGCCGATCACGGTTATGAAGGCTGGTTCGTTGTCGAGGCCGAACAGGATCCGCGCAAGGCCCCGCCGCAGAAAATGGCCGAGATCGGCCACGCCGAGTTGATGCGCGTCATGACGGCTGCGGGCTATACCGTGGAAACGGAAGGCTTTCCTAAGGGATCGTAGAGAACTGTTTGCCCGGAGATTCCTCCCACAAGGAGTTGGTCTTTCCGGACTGCTGGAGCAAGTAGCCCCCTCATCCGCCCTTCGGGCACCTTCTCCCCGTGGGGAGAAGGGGGAATGGAACGGCGCGGCATGTCCCTTCTCCCCTCGGGGAGAAGGTGGCGGCAGCCGGATGAGCAGGGGGGCCGCACACGCCAATTTACAAGGAAAACACCAATGCCAAATCTCAAGGTGAAACCATCAGGCACGCATGGCCGCGTCACGCATGTCACCCCGGAAAATGCCGGCTGGACCTATGTCGGCTTCGATCTGCATCGGATGAAGCCGGGCGAAACCGTCTCGGGAGAGACGGGCGATCGCGAAGTCTGCCTCGTCTGGGTGACCGGCAAGGGCAAGGCGTCTGCCGGCACCAAGGATTTCGGCACGCTCGGCGGCCGGATGAACCCGTTCGAAGGCGCCCCGCATGCGCTCTACATCCCGATGGAATCGACATGGTCGGTGACGGCGGAGACCGATCTGGAGCTCGCGGTCTGCTCGGCACCCGGCGGCGGCACCTATCAGGCGAAGGCCATCCCGCCCGGCACGCACCCGCAGGTGACGCGCGGCAAAGGCACGAATGTGCGCTATGTCAACAATATCATGCCGGAAGATGACAGCTCGGCGCATTCGCTGCTGGTCGTCGAGGTGATCACGCCTGGTGGACACACCTCCTCCTATCCGCCGCACAAACACGACCAGGACGACCTGCCGAACGAGAGCTTCCTGGAAGAGACCTATTACCATCGCCTCAACCCGCCGCAGGGCTTCGCTTTTCAGCGCGTCTATACCGACGATCGCTCGCTCGACGAAGCGATGGCGCTCGAGGACGGCGATGTGACGCTGGTGCCAAAAGGCTACCACCCCTGCGCCGCCTGCCATGGTTACGATCTCTACTACCTCAACGTCATGGCCGGACCGCAGCGGATCTGGAAATTCCACAATGCCGCCGAGCACGAGTGGCTGCTGAAAGCATAAGCGTCGCCTCCGATCGCTAAATAATCTGACAGCGCGAAAACGCCGCTGATGGTTCACTGCCTCCATCCAAACACGGATGGAGGATCACCATGCACAGCCCGAACTTCACGATACCGGCCCGAAATATTCGCTCTTCGCGTCTTACGCGACCCGGCCTGTTCCTTGCCGCGATCAGGTCGGCGCGCTGGCTGGCCGGCAAAATAAACGAACGCCGCAACCGGAATGCGTTGATGGAGCTTTCGGACGAACAGCTGAAGGATATCGGCCTTTCCAGGGGGCAGACGGAAAGCGATGTTCATGTCTACAGCCGGTACTGAAGTGCTGTTATAAGTAAGGTCGGTTCTGGCCTGTCTGATACGGAATATGCAATGCCGCAGTTCTCAACGGCACCGCTTCTGAAAACGAAGATGGTCACGATTCGTGACATCGTCTGCAATGGCGAGTGCCGTCATAAGAGCGACGAGGAATGCGCCCACAGGACGAGCCTCGTCTATCCCTATCGCGGCGTCTTCATGCGGCATGTCGGCCGCAATGATACGGTGGCGGAAGCCAATCAGGTCTTGTTCTTCAATGCCGGCCAGGGATATCGGATCAGCCACCCTATCGAGGGTGGCGACGCCTGCATCGATCTGGCGATCGACGAATCCATGCTTGAAGAGCTTACGCCGAAGGAGCAGGCGCAGCCCGGCCCGCCCCTTTCCTTCCGCCGCCAGCGCCGGCGGATCGATCCGCGTGCGCAGGCCCTGGTCGCTCTCCTGCGCCATGGTCTCAGCCGCAACGTCGCCGAAACGCTGGAAGCGGAAATATTGGCGCTGACGCTCGTGCGCCGCTCGCTCGGCGAGCGCACATCGCACGCAGCGGGCGCCAGCGCCGGCCGGCAGAAACTCGTCGACCGGGCAAAGCTGGTGCTTTCCTCCGATCTCGCGCGGCGCTGGACACTTTCGGAAATCGCCACCGAAGTGGGCGTCTCGCCCGTTTATCTCACCCAGGTCTTCCAACAGGTCGAGGCGACGCCACTCTATCGCTACCAGCTTCGGCTGCGGCTTTCCCGCGCGCTCGATCTGCTCGGCCAGTATGAGGATCTGACGGCGCTCGGTCTCGATCTCGGCTTCTCCAGCCACAGTCATTTCAGCGCCTCCTTCAAGCAGTCTTTCGGGCAGACTCCGGCCGAATTCCAGCGCGCGGCGCAGTTGCGGCGCAAGTGAAAGCCTACAGCGCCGCGCCTCTTTTCGAGAGCCGCAAAGGACGCTGTAGCACTTTGAACCCCCGCACAATTCCTTAAATCGATCCCGATTTAAGGAATTGTGCGGGGAATCGATCGCTAAAGATTTCGACAGCGACGATGCGGTCTTCGATGATCTTATCAGCCTGTCCCGATCACGGGGCGATCAACGGAGGATCACCAGATGAAGAAGACCACATGCGCCGCCTGCGACTGCGAACTCGGCGCGGATACCATCACCGTCAAGCTCGGCGGCAAGACTGTCGAGGTCTGCTGCCAGGAGTGCGCCGAAGCCTTGAACGAGGCTGAAGCCGCAACATCGGCCGCTTCGGCAGGCAAGGAATGACGATTCCAGGCAAAAGCCGCGCTCCCAAGCGCGGCTTTTCCGTCTCAGACGGGCAGAAGCCCGTAGCGCCAAGCGCAGCGTTTGGCGTTCTGCGACAGCACCAGGAAGGCAAGGATGAACATGCCTGCCTCGGCAAAGACCGGCACCATCCAGATCCCCTGCTCGCCGAAGACGAAGGGCAGCAGGAAGGTGAGCGGCAGGGTGAGCAGATAGGGCCGCGACAGGCCGAAGATCGCAGCGCGCGGCGCATCGCCGATCGATTGGAAATAGGATGACAGGATCAGCATCTGCCCGAAGAGAAAATAGGCGCCGATCGTCCAGGGCAGAATGCGCCTGACCTCGGCGATGATGGCGGGATCCGCAACGAAGACGGCGCCGAGGCGGCCGGCCAGCAATTCGACGGTGATTTCCACCAGGGTGCAATAGACGAGCGCTGCGAGCATGGCGATCTGCAGGCTGCGGCCGACGCGGAGCCCGAGGCCGGCGCCGTGATTGTTGCCGGCGACCGTCTGCAGCGCAATGCTGAGGCCAAGCAGCGGCAGATAGGTGAAGGTCATGATCCGGGTGATGATGCCATAGGCAGCCACCGTCGCAGCATAGTCATGCGTGCTCCAGAGCGAAACGTTGATCAGAATGGCGGCTGAGGCCAGTGATATGCCGATGAAGCCGAGGCTCATCGGCGCGCCGAAGGCGACGATGCCGCGCCATTCGGCAAGAGCCAACCCTCGGAAAGGCCTCAGTGCCGCCGGCCGGCGCCAGCGATAGGCGAGCACAGCCGCGAGACAGACGAATTGCGATGCGATGGAGCCGACTGCCGAACCGAGCACGCCCCAATGCATCACCGCCATGAACAGCCAGTTGCCGAAGATGTTGAGCAGCGAGGCCGACAGCGTCACCAGCGTCATAAAACCGATCTTGCCTTCGCAGCGCAGCCCGTCGAGATGCAGCGACAGGAAGAAGCCGACCGGCGCACAGGCGATCATCGCGCCCATGAACAGCATGGCGCCATCGGCCACGGCAGCATTGCCGGCGGCACCGGCATCGATGATCTGCCGGCCGACAGTCCAATAGACCAGATTGAGAATGAGGGTAACGGCGAACGTCAGCGCATGCGCGCCGGCAAACACCCGACGCGCGCCTTGACGATCGCCGGCGCCGAGCCGGCGGGCGAGGATGCTCGCCATGCCGTTCGAGACCAGCGATTGCAGGGCGATCAGCAGCATCAGCCCGGGGAAAATCAGGCTGACGGCAGAGAGCGCGTCCGGGCCGACATAGGCGCCGAGAAAATAGGCGTCGACGACGGTGAACAGACCGTTGACGGTGGTGATCGCGACGATCGGCGCCGCCGTTTTGACGAAGACGGCCGGCAGCCAGCCGGTGAGAAAGGCATTACCTTCAGAAAGATCGGTCATGGATAAATCCGTGCGATATGAGGCCGATCCGGCTAAATCATCCGGATCGACAGCCTCAAAAGGACAAAAACAATCTAGAGATCGAGCACCAGATGCGGCACACCGTTGGAGGTCTTCCGCGGCGACACACCATCGGCATCGATCTGCGCGTTCACACGTTGGCGAAAGGCGGAAAAGCTCTCGAAGGTTACGACATCCACCGGCTCGTCGAAGTGGATGGTGATCCTGTGCAGGTCGCCGCCCGGCAGGGCCGAAAGCGCCAGGACTTCGCCGGTGAACGGCTGATTGAGATAGCGGCCGCGAATATGCGCGCCGACGAAGAGCGGCGTCTTGGGAGCAGCATTGGGCTTTGCCGCAAGGGCCGCGAGCGTGTTCCAATCGCGCGCGCCGTGCTGGCGGGCAATCATTTCTAACGCCGCACTGTGGGTCAGCGTGGTGCCGCGATCGTTCATCGCCTGGCGCAGGCGCTTGGCCTGGGCCTTCAATTCATCAATGGCAGGATAGGTCGTCGTCATGGCGTGAGCCTTCGAAAGGCATGCTCTTCGACTGCGGATGGGAGCTCGCTTTGCCGCCAGTCAGCATGCACAAAGGGCCGTGACCATGATCGCGAGGACTTCACCATGGATTTTCATCCGCGAGCGGCCGGTGCCTCGAACCGGCCTTTGTATGCGCGAACGCCACCGACATGTCAAGAATGGCGCATCTGCTTCAGGAATGCGCAGCTTTGGAGCAAATCTGCACGAAATCGGTGCGATTTTCCCGCGGCTTTCACATAAGCATTCAATCTTAACGGTGTTCTTCAGCAAATGTCAGCATTCTTCGGCTAATATCCTGTCGTATTACAAGCGGAGGCTAAAAGGGCCTTTCAGATGCACCTCGACACAGAACACCCCAAGCCGGAACGTGCCTACAGGGAATTCAACCTCGACAGGCCCGGCAACATCATCTTCGTCGGCCATCACCTCAGCACCGGAACCCAGGTGCGCTGCCTGATCCGCACGATCACGCTTGCCGGCGCATTGCTTGAAGTCAGCCCGAACCTGGAAATACCGAGCCATTTCTTTCTCGAAATCCTAGGCATCCATGACGAGATCGGTGCGACCGTGGTCAAGCGCGAAGGCGAATCGGTGACGATCAGCTTCAACATGCTGATCAATCCGGAATTCCTGCACCACGTGTTGCGATTGAACTTCGAAACCTGAGGCTTTTTCCGATCCGTGAATCATCGCGGCGCGTCGCCTTTGTTTCGCCGCTCCGTCTTGCGGCGAGACGCGCGATGATCGAAACGGCCCAGAGAAATCCGCGCCATTCCGGACGCTCGAGTGGATCGGCCAAGGGATCATGGCGGATCCGGCGATTGCCGTTTTCGATTTCCTTAAAGAGAACAATCCAGTTGAGATCCATTGCTCGATCCTCCATCTATTTGGCTCAGGCACTTGAGCTAAGCCTTCGCGCCCCTCCGATGTAGAGGCGCTGGGGAAAGGGGGTTTTCATCCATGAAAGATGCGAGCTGGGACGACTTGCAGCTTTTCTTCCATGTTGCGACCGGCGGCGGGCTTTCGGCGGCGGCGACGCGCACCGGGCTCAGCGCACCGACGATCGGCCGGCGCATGCTGGCGCTCGAACGGGTGACCGGCCGCTCGCTGTTCAGCCGCGGCCCCACCGGTTATCTGCTCGCCAAGGACGGGCAGGAACTGCTCGATCGCGTCCGGCTGATGCAGGATGCGGCGCGTGCGATCTCCGACTGGCGCGGCGAGGTGCTGACACTGCCGATCGTCTCGACGGCCGCCGACAGCTGGACCTCGCGCTTCGTCGCCGACCGCCTGGCAAGCGTCTGGACGCCGAAGGACAGCTTCCGCATGTGCTACAAGACCTGCGATGCGAGCGTCGATTTCACCTATCGCGAGGCGCATATCGCCATTCGCCACAGCCGGCCGGAGAGCGGCAACGTCGCGATCCGCCGTTCGGTCAAAGTGGCGCATGCGGCTTATCAGGCGGCCGGCTATGACGACAAAAACTGCAACTGGATCTCGCTCGGCACAGATACCGCCATCACGCCGGCGGACAAATGGACGTTCGAACAGCCGGATTCCTGGATCACCAGCTGGACGAACACGCCGCATATGCTCTTCTACCTCATCCGCGGCGGCGCCGGCCGCGGCGTGCTCCCCTGTTTCATCGGCGATCAGGAGCGCAGGCTCGTCCGCGCCGGGCCTGTCATCGACGAACTGACCTACGACATGTGGATCGTTGCGCATGACGACGAGCGGCAACGGCCGGAAGTCAGGATCGTCATCGACCGCCTGGCGGCGCTCTTTGCCGATCATGAAGATCTGTTTGCCGGGCAGAAACCGTCCGCATGACGCGAAAACGCGGGCCTCTCGACCCGCGTTCCCTCAGATTGGGCTAGAGCGGCTCAGCTTCACGGGAAGCGCATAACCGCTCTAGCCTTCTGTTTTTACGCAATTCCGGACGGAAAACCGCTTCACACTTTTCCTGGAATTGCTCTAACGGTTCAGGCAGCGAGATGCCGCTCGATCTCATCGACAGGCATATTGGTATAGTCCTTCGCCAATTCCACGGAGATCGCTGCTTGCGTATCGGCGCTGAGCGCCGGCCGCAGCGTGCCGAGTGCTTTCGGCGGCGCAACGAGGACGATGCGGCGGACATCCTTTTCCTGCGACAGCTCATCCAGCCTTTCTGCGACTTGTTTCAAGAATTGGGCTTCGGCCTGATCCTGCCAGTTGGTCTCCTCCACAGCACTGCGGCTGAAGCCATCGGCGGCATGGCTGCGGCCGGGCTTGTCGGTGCCGATCTCGCGGTCTGGCTCGCTCGGCTGCGTTAAAGTCTCCAGCACCTTCAGCTTCATCAGCTGGGCATCGCCGGCATTCTGCATGATCAGAGCCTTGGCTCCGTTGCAGACCACGACCCATGATTTCCAAGGGATTTTGACGTCGGTCATCTTCAACTCCTCGCTGTCGTCATTCGAAGCGCGCCGTGCTTCATCGATCAAGGCACAACGCTCGGCCATTGAAAGAGTTCGGGAAAATTGCGCCGAAATCGAACGGGGCGGCGATCCGGTCGGCCTTGGCCGCGTAGAAAGGCTAAGCTCGGTAAATTGACGACGAAGACAGCGCTGTTTGCCTATGCCGGCACCTTTCTCACTCTTCTCATCTGCGACGGGATATGGCTCGGCCTCATCGCCCGCAACTTCTACCGCGACCAGTTGGGAGCGCTGATGCTGCCCTCGCCCAATCTGGCGGTCGGCGCACTGTTCTACCTGTTCTTCGCCGCCGCAGTGCCGTGCTGCCAGCGCTGTCGGCGGGCTCTATCGCCACGGCGTTCTCCACGGTGCCATTCTGGAACTGGCGGCCTATGGCACTTATGACATCACCAATCTCGCCACGCTTCGCAACTGGCCGCTCGCCATGAGCCTGGTCGACATGGCCTGGGGCACGGCTCTGACGGCGCTGACTGCCGCCGGTAGATATTTCGCCGTCAGATTTTTTGGCTGAAACGGGAGCCTGGAGATGCAAGCCCGCGTCCCGAAAATGGACATCGGGCGTCCCGCTTGGAAACAAAGTTTAAACTCGTTAAAATTGTAATTTTATATTTGACGAATGTGCAAAACATTCATGTGACCTTGGTTGGAGCAAGACCCCAGCTTGAATGAGATCAAGACCAGCTTGCTCGTGATCAAGACCAGCTTGCTCGTGATCAAGACCCCAAATGTGCACTGTCTGACGGAGAATGTGAATGACTATGCTCCGCGCTACACACCTTGCCACGGTCAAATCCGCTGTCTACGACCTGCGCTGGGAAGAGTTCAACGTCAAGCGACCCGCCCGCATCGTCGCCGTCCGCCCGTGCCTGACCGGCGTGTCGATGCGAAGCGCCGAGATCATCGATATCTCGCAGGGCGGCGCCACCTTCATCGTTTCGACCACGGCCGGTCTGCCGAAACATTATTATCTCAACATTCTCGGCCTCGCCTACCGGATCGGCTGCGCCGAGGTCTACCGCTACAACGAACGCATCGGGGTGCGGTTCATCAACATCATGGACCCCGAGGTTCTGCGCCGCGTCGTCCGCACCGATTTCATGATCGGCAACATGGAAGCGATCGACGCCCGGCGTGCGCCGATCTTCCGCGCGTAAACAGGCCGGCGACACGCGCGGCGCTGCCGTTGCGGAAATAATCTTGCTTGCGTTGGCCGTGCCCGGGCCTATTGTTTCGCCGATTGTCAATATGTCCGGGAAGCTGCCTTCGCATGTCCGCCTTTTCGCGCTTCACACCTCTTGCCAGCGCCCTGCCCTCCACAGTTCCCTTCGTCGGCCCCGAGGCGATCGAGCGCCAGCGCGGACTTGCCGTTTCGGCGCGCATCGGCGCCAATGAGAACGGCTTCGGCCCAGCGGCTTCGGTTTTTGCAGCGATGCGCGAGGAGACAGGCAATATCTGGAAATACAATGATCCGGAGAATTTCGCACTCCGGGAAGCGCTTGCCGCCCATCTCGGCGTCTCGGCCGCCAATATTGCCATCGGCAGCGGCATCGACGAATTGCTCGGCCAGATCGTCCGGCTGGTGATCGAGCCGGGGGCGCCGGTCGTTACCTCGCTCGGCGCCTATCCGACCTTCAATTTCCATGTCGCCGGTTTCGGCGGCCGGCTGGTGACCGTTCCCTACGCAAACGACCGCGAGGATCTCGACGGGCTGCTCGATGCGGTGAAACGCGAGAATGCGCCGCTCGTCTATTTCGCCAATCCCGACAATCCGATGGGAAGCTGGTGGGATGCCGACAGCATCGTCGCTTTCGCCCGTGCGCTGCCCGAGACGACGCTGATGGTGCTCGACGAGGCCTATAGCGAGACGGGGCCGGCAGGTTCGCTGCCGTCGATCTCCTCGCTCATCGAGCTGCCGAACGTCGTTCGCACCCGCACCTTCTCCAAGGCCTACGGACTTGCCGGCTCACGCACCGGCTACGCGATCTCGACGGCGGGCACGGCACAGGCCTTCGATAAGATCCGCAATCATTTTGGCATGAACCGGCTGGCGACGGCAGCAGCGCTCGCGGCGCTGAAGGACCAGGCCTATCTCGTCGAGGTGGTCGGGAAAATCCATGCGGGCCGGGAGCGGATCGGCGGTATCGCCCGGGCGAACGGCCTTCAACCGCTGCCCTCGGCGACGAATTTCGTGGCGATCGACGCTGGCCGCGACGGCGCTTATGCCAGGGCGGTCGTCGACGGATTGATGGAGCGCGGGGTTTTCATCCGCATGCCTGGCGTGGCGCCGCTCAATCGCTGCATTCGCGTCAGCGTCGGGCCGGAGGCGGAAATGGCGCTTCTCGAAGAAGCGCTGCCGCAGGTGCTGGAACAGATCAGCCAATAAAACCAAGAACCGCGGCCGGTGGAGGACCCGGTCGCGGTTCCGGTCTCCCGGCGTCGGCCCCGTCCAAAGCGCCCCGCCAGTCCCCTCTTTTTGAGGTTGTTATTGCTGCTCTTGTCGAATGCCTGATCGGAGACGGTGTTAAGTGCGGTTCAGCTTTTCACGGAAACGCAGAATCGCTCTCACTTTTTGTTTTTACGCGATTCCCGGCAAAAGCGCTTCGCGCTTTGCCTGGAATTGCTCTAGTGAACCGTCATCCACTCGCGGGCGGCGCGCAGCGCTGCTGCGAGCTGCATCTTGTCCATGGCGGCGGCCACGTCGGCGCGAAGCTCGGCGGCGCGGTCGTTGCCCTTGATTGCGGCGATGTTCAGCCATTTGTGGGCTGCGACGAGATCGACTTCGCAGCCGCGGCCGGTCGCATACATCAGACCCATTTCGCAGAAGACATCGGCGCTGTTGTTGTCGCCACCCATGGTGGCCGTTTCAGCATTGTGCATTTCAAAGCGTGCCATCGGTTTTATCCCTGTTAGCCTGTTTATGACTGACCCTGTTTTACCTCTAGGCCTTGCCGTCTGTTGCGGCTTGCGGCCCTTTCGGTCCGGCGGGTTTGCCCCGCTCGTTTGATGGGTTCACTATGCCAAACGGCTTTCAAAAAACGCCTAAAATGCATGATTAATTTGAGACAAACAAAGTGCAAACACTTGGTAAAATTGGATTTTCGTTAAACATCGGACTCCCTGCGAATTAAGGATTTTCGAGCAGATTTTACGAAAGATTCAGATTTGAAAATAAACGGATCGTTCATCATGAAACCAGCAGGCGATATCTTTGAAAGCTCGCTGCACGGCTTTTTCTCGCGTTTTTCAGCCAGTCAGCATGATAGCGATTGACCCTGTTTACCTTTACGTTCGCGTCAGTTATTTTCGCGGCGATCAAGCACATCATGGAGGAAAAGATGATCCGCAGCTTCGTTCTCGCCGGCGCCATAACAGTGATCGCGGGTATCGCGCATGCCGATGAGCCGATCGTCGGCAACTGGAAGACGGCTGCCGGCGATACGGCGGTGATCGCATCCTGCGGCGGCAGTTACTGCGTGACACTGAAGACCGGTAAATATGCCGGCCGGAAGATCGGCACGCTTGCGGGAACCGGCGGCAGCTATGCCGGCGAGATCACCGACCCGGCCGCCGAAAAGACCTATAGCGGCTCAGGCAAGGTTTCCGGCAATTCGCTAAGGATGCAGGGCTGCGTGATGAAGATCCTCTGCAAGTCGCAGACCTGGACGCGGCTCTGAGAGAACGCGGGGCGGATCGCGGGCAACGGCTGGGATGTGTTAGAGTGTACACAGCTCAACGCAGGGTTTTCGAAGTGGCCGACAGCACGACCATGACAATTCGGATCCGCCCCGACGTAAAAGAAAAGCTCGACAGGATTGCGGCCGACACGCAACGCGGCAAATCATTCCTCGCCGGCAAGGCCGTAGCGGCCTATGTGGAGCGCGAGCTTGAAATCATCGAGGGTATCAAGCGCGGCATGGCCGATGCGGAAGCCGGGCGTGTTATCCCGCACGATCAGGCCGTCGCCGAAATGCGTAAGGTCATCGCGGATGCCAAGCGTAGGAAGACCCCGCGCGGATGAGGCCGGTTCTTCGGTCGAAGCAAGCACATCAGGATAATCTGGAAATTCTGCGTTAAATCGCAAAGGACAACCCCGATGCGGCCGAAAGGGTCGTGGACGCCATCGAGGATGCAGGCAAGAAACTTGGCGAATTTGCAACCGGTCGGCCAGGGCGAATAACTGGCACTTATGAAAAGTCCCTCACCCGACTCCCCTACATAATTTCCTATGAGCTGCGGTCGATCGCGGGACGCGAAAGCGTCGTCATCTTGCGTGTGATCCATACCGCGCGGGATTGGCCCGCCGAAGAATAGCCGAACCAACTTATAAGCGTACCGCAACGCACCTGTGCAGCCATCATCCAAAACGCCAAGCATGTCGAAGCCGGCATGCCTCGAAACCCCTGGCGACCGGCCCGAGCCGGCCCGACAAGCTGAACGGCGGATGAACCGGTATCTCAGCACTCATTCAGCCACCGCATGGCAAAACTCATGTCACGATAGAGTTGCGTATCGGGGGCAAGGCAATGAACCACTATATTATGGCAAGACGCCTCAGCATCATCACGCTATTTGCGGCGATCTTTGCGATCACGTTTTCGGCAGTCGTGGTGCATGAGGGTGGCGGCGGTGCACAGTCGCATTTCGGGGCGAGTTATACCTGCCTGGAGAGAAACGGCAGCTTCTGCGCACCGACGGTGCGGTGACTGGCATCAGACACGGAAGGAGATAAAAAATCGGAATCCGCCGGCGCGCGTCGTTTGCTTGTCAAGAACAACTCTCTATAATGCGTCATGAACAAACGAATCTCCCTTTTGTCGCCCCTCGACATATCCTCTCCTCCGCCTTTCCAGCCTCAGAGCTTCGATGATCCCGCCAAGGCGGTCGAGACGCTGACAGCGCTTTACGAGCGCAACACGGCGTTCCTGATTGAGAGTTTCAGCGAACTTGCGCAGGGCGCTCCGATCTCCTCGCGCTACCGCGCATTTTATCCGCAGGTCAGCATCGAGACGACAAGCTTCGGCCATGTCGATTCGCGGCTTTCCTACGGTCATGTCACGGCACCCGGCATCTACACGACGACCGTCACGCGGCCGAAACTCTTCAAGCATTACTTGAAGGAGCAGCTGGCGCTCTTGATGAAGAGCCACAATGTGCCTGTGATCGTCTCGGAATCTGCGACGCCGATCCCCTTGCACTTCGCTTTCGGCGAGGGTGCGCATGTGGAAGCTTCGACCAACGCCTTCGTCGACGTTCCGATGCGCGATATCTTCGACACGCCCGACCTCAACACCACCGACGACGAGATCGCCAACGGCGAATATATCCCGCCGCCGGGAGAGCCCTCGCCGCTGGCGCCGTTCACCGCGCAACGCATCGACTATTCGCTCGCCCGGCTGTCGCATTATACGGCGACGCATGCCGAGCATTTCCAGAATTTCGTGCTGTTCACCAACTACCAGTTCTATATCGACGAATTCTGCGGCTGGGCGCGCAAGCTGATGGCGGAGGGCGGCGACGGCTATACCGCCTTCGTCGAGCCCGGCAATGTCGTCACCCTTCCCGGCTCGAACGCGCCGGAAACGGATGCTATCCTCACCCGCCTGCCGCAAATGCCGGCCTACCATCTGAAGAAGAAGGGCCATGCCGGGATCACCATGATCAATATCGGCGTCGGCCCCTCCAACGCCAAGACGATCACCGACCATGTCGCCGTGCTGCGCCCGCATGCCTGGCTGATGCTCGGCCACTGCGCCGGTCTTCGCAACAGCCAGCGGCTCGGCGATTATGTTCTCGCCCATGCTTATATGCGCGAGGACCACGTTCTCGACGACGACCTGCCGGTCTGGGTGCCGATCCCGGCGCTGGCCGAAGTGCAGGTGGCGCTCGAAGCCGCCGTTGCCGAAATCACCGGCTATGAGGGTTTCGAGCTGAAGCGCATCATGCGCACCGGCACGGTCGGCACGATCGACAACCGCAACTGGGAACTGCGCGACCAGCGCGGACCGGTGAAGCGGCTCTCCCAGGCGCGAGCCATCGCCCTCGACATGGAATCGGCAACGATCGCCGCCAACGGCTTCCGCTTCCGCGTGCCCTATGGCACGCTGCTCTGCGTCTCCGACAAGCCGCTGCACGGCGAATTGAAGCTGCCGGGCATGGCAACGGCCTTCTACCGCACGCAGGTCAACCAGCACCTGCAGATCGGCATCCGCGCCGTCCAGAAGCTTGCCGCCATGCCGAAGGAAGCGCTGCATTCACGCAAGCTGCGCAGCTTCTTCGAAACGGCCTTCCAATAGGCCGTTTCCTCATCTGCCCGTCACGACAGACGCCGAGCCCTCGGCCAGCACCTGCGGCCTACCGGCGGCAAGGTTCAGCCCTGATATCAGCAGGGTGAAGGCCACCACGACGAAAGCGATGCGCAGGAGAACCTTCAGCACATCGGCATCGTCGAGTACTACCAGCTGACGCTTCTCGTGGCGACGTGCCCAGATCTGGCTTGCCAGAGCGATTTCAAGAATGCTCATTTCCATTCTCCTCGACAGGTTTCGATGAAGCCTTGTCGAGTGCTGCCTTGCTATTTCGACACCTCGTCCGCACATTTTTTTTTTGGCGCTGTCGAAATGCATGCAGGTCGTTCGTCCATGTTTATGGGAACAGGGCAAGGAGGCTGCCGCGATGAAATATCTCTGTCAGGTCTGGTTCGATGGCGGGGTACTCGACGCCATGACGCAAGAGGAGAAGACCGAACTCGACACCAATTCCTTGAATTATGACAAGGACCTCGTCGATAGCGGGCATATGATCGTCGCCCAGGCGCTGCAGCCGCCGAAATCGGCGGTGACCGTACGGGTGCGCAATGGCGAGATGTCGGTGACGGACGGTCCCTTCGCCGAGACGAAGGAGGCGCTCGGCGGCTTCATCCTGATCGAGGCAAAGGATCTCAACGAAGCGATCCGCATTGCCGCCGGTATCCCGCTCGCCAGGCTCGGCGCGATCGAGGTGCGGCCAATCCACGAATTCGGAGCTAAATGAGGAGAGACCAATGAAATTTCTATGCCAGATCTGGTTCGACACGGAAAAAAGCAAGCTGGTCCCTCAGACCGAATGGGATGCGCTGACACAGGAGTGCATCACCAGCGACAATCGCTGGCGCGAGAGCGGTCATCTGCTGGTGGCGCTCGCCTTGCATGACCCGTCAACGGCGATCACGGTCCGCCTGCGCAATGGCGAAGCCTTTGCGACCGATGGCCCATTTGCCGAAATCAAAGAGCACCTCGGCGGTTTTTTGCTGATCGAAGCCGAGACCATCGAGGAGGCGAAGACGATCGTGTCGAGTTTTCCGATCCTCAAATATTGCTCGATCGAAGTGCGCCCGACTTACTCCATTGAGGATGGGAAATAGCGATGCGCTACATCTGCCTGATTTATAACAGCACCGACACGGACGGAACGCTGACGCCTGATGAAACCGCCGAACTTATCAAAGCGCATTTCGCTTTCGATGAGGAGCTGAGCCGCGAAGGCATCATGATCCACTCCGATGCCTTGGAGATGCCTGACACGGCGACCGTGCTGCGCGTTCGCAACAACACGCTCTCCGCCACGGACGGTCCCTATGTCGAAACGAAGGAGCATCTGGCCGGCTTCTACGTCATCGAGGCGCCCGACATGGTCAAGGCCAAAGAGATCGCCGGGCGAATCCCGTCGGCCCGTTACGGCGCGGTCGAACTGAGGCCCGTGCGGACGCTGACCCTGCCAGACTGAGGAGCCTGATTGGAAAGCATCATCGAAGAAATCTACCGAACTCAGTCGCGCCGGGTGCTGGCGACGCTGATCCGTCTGCTCGGCGATTTCGACCGGGCGGAGGAGGCGCTTCACGACGCCTTTGCCGCCGCCGCCCGGACATGGCCGACGGACGGTATTCCCGGCAATCCCTTCGCCTGGCTCGTTTCGACAGGGCGTTTCAAGGCGATCGACACGATCCGACGGCGGGCGCGTTTCGATGCTTCGCAGCATCATATCGAAGACAGCCTCTACACGCCCGATGCAACGGAGATCGGCGACATGGAACCGATCGAGGACGACATGCTGCGGCTGATCTTCACCTGCTGCCATCCGCTCATCCCGGCCGATGCGCAGATGGCGATGGCGCTGAGGGAAATCTGCGGGCTGACCACCGAAGAGATCGCCCATGCCTTCCTCATTCCGGCGCCGACGGTGGCCCAGCGGATCGTACGCGCCAAAGGCAGGATCCGGGCGGCGAAGATCCCCTACGAGGTGCCGGGCCGCGAGGCGCTGCCGCCGCGGCTAGACCGGGTGCTGCACGTCATCTACCTCGTCTTCAACGAGGGCTATTCGGCCTCTTCGGGCGATGAGGTGGTCCGCGCCGACCTGACCGCAGAAGCGATCCGTCTGGCGCGACTGCTTCTGGCGCTGCTGCCGCATCCCGACGTCTCCGGCCTGCTGGCCTTGATGCTGCTGCAGGATTCCCGCCGCACCGCCCGCCGCGTCGGAGACGGATCGCTGGTGTTGCTTGCCGATCAGGACCGCTCGCTCTGGGATCATGCGAAGATTACGGAAGGCCTGGCGCTGCTCGCCGCGGCGATGGAAGCCGGAGAGATCGGCACCTATACGCTGCAGGCGGCGATCGCCGCCGAACATGCCAAGGCGCCGGCTGCCGAAGAGACCGACTGGCGGCGGATCGCCTTCTATTACGATCTGCTGCTGGCGGCGCAGCCCTCTCCGATCGTCGAGCTCAACCGCGCCGTGGCGATTGCGATGGCCGAAGGGCCAGCGAAGGGGCTGGACCTGATCGATAACATTCTGGGACGCCGGGAGCTGCAGGCCTATCACCTCGTCCATTCGGCGCGCGCCGATTTCCTGCGCCGTCTCGGCCGGAGGCAAGAGGCGATCGCGGCCTATCAAACGGCGTTATCGCTCTGTCGGCAGGAGCCGGAGCAGGCGTTTCTGAGAAAGCGGATTTCAGAGGTTGCCACGGCGTCCGAGCGGTAGTGAGATCGCAGTTCCCGTCAGCGCCGAGACAATGATCAGCAGGTGGGCATTGACGCTCGCCTGTGCCAGCGCGGCAAGGGCCAGCCGCTCGCTCGATGCTCCCAAGGCGATGGCGCCGGCGGTGATGCCGGCCGGATAGGTGCCGACGCCGCCCGGCGCATGCATTGGCAGCACGGAGGAGAGTTCGCCGCCGAGCGCGCCGCCGAAGCTTGCCGCGATCGGCAGCACGCCCATCAGGCCGAGCGCCCACGCGAGCACCATCACCTTCACCAGCCAGTTGACGATGGTCATCGCCCAGGCACGCGCAAAGGCGATCGCATCGAGTGGCAAGCCGTTTTCGATCTCGGCGACGAATTTCTGCGCCTTGTTCGGCAGCAGTCTGGCGGCCAGGCGCAGCAGCGGCTTGCGGGCGGCAAAGGCCGCGACCGGCAGCAGCAGGAAGGCCGCCCAGAGCGACCAGGCAACCGCTGCATCGGCTGAAGCGATGGCAAAGCCGATGCCGGCGGCAGCCAGAAGCGCGTGCAGGTCGAGTAGCCGCATGACGAACAGCGCCGAGGTCCCGCGCGTCAGCGGAATGCCGAATTCGGTGCGCATCAACAGCGGGAAGCTGGTTTCGCCGGTTCGGAAAGGCAGCATGATGTTCAGGAGATTATGGATCTGCGTGACGCGGAAGAGGGTCGCAAACCGGCCGGCCGTTTCCTTCGGAAAATAATCATAGATGCGCCAGGTGCGCAGGAAATAGGTGCTGGTCAGCAGTACGAGCGCAGCGATCACCGGACCTACGCCGACATCGGCCCACTGCCTGATGATAACAGGCCATCCCCAGAACCATTGGATGAAGAGGCCATAGGCTGCGACGATGACGACCGTCAGAACGGTCATGCGATTGCGCATAAACCAGGATTGCCGGCTTTCAACGATCGAACTCTTCATGTAGTAGGCATTCCTCGCTTGGCGTCGGCATGGGCCTCGGTTCCGTCGCCAGGCGTTTTAGGAGAAATGAAGGTTGCGCACAACGGCGGAGTTGACGGCGACGGCGGCGAGATCGCCGGACGACCGAAAATAGCGACGCCTTGCCGGCCTGACTTGGAGATCGATGTTGAAGCGCATTACCAGAAGCATTACGAGCGCAAGCCTGTTTCTGGCAGTCTATTTCCTGCTGAACGTCGCGCTTCGCCTCGCCTTGCCGCATACGCTCGACCTCGACGAGGCAGAGCAATCCTTCTACTCGCAATACCTGCTTGCCGGCTACGGCCCGCAGCCGCCCTTCTACAACTGGATCCAATATGCCATCGTTTCGGTGACTGGCATATCGATGTGGGTGCTCTCGGTGCCGAAGAACATCATTCTCTTCGGCTGCTATCTGTTCTACGGACTTGCTGCCCGCGAAGTGCTGAAGAACCGGTCGCTCGCAGCCATCGCCATGCTGAGCCTGATTACCCTGCCGCAGGTCGGCCTGATGGCGCAGCGCGAATTGACCCACACGGTTGCCCTGCTGTTTGCGACCTCGCTCTTCCTCTTCGGTTTTTTCCGCACACTGCGCCAGCCGACGATCTGGAGCTATCTGATCATCGGTATCGCCACCGGCATCGGGCTCATCTCGAAGTATAATTTTGCCATCCTGCCATTTGCCGCCCTCATCGCCGTACTGCCGGAGCGGGAATGGCGCAGCCGTCTCATCGACTGGCGTTTGCTGCCGGCGGCCGTCCTTGCCATTCTGATCGTGCTGCCGCATGCGCTCTGGTTGCCTGACAATCTTGCCAGCGCCTCTGCGCCGACGCTGGAGCGGATGACTGCTGAAGAGCTGGCCCCGGCCGGCCTGCCGCGCATCGGGCAAGGGCTGCTGTCTCTCGTCATCGCCGTCCTCGGCTTCGTCGCATTGCCGATCGTTCTCATCGCGGCCGCCTTCCGGCGCGACTTCTTTCGCGCGCTCTCCGCTTCCAGCCCGATGATCCGGGTGATCGAGCGGATGATGGTCATCAGCCTGCTCGCCTTCGTCGGCGTGGTCCTCTTCGCCGGCGCGAGCGATATCCACGAGCGCTGGCTCGACCCATGCCTGCTCGTCCTGCTGATCTATCTGTTCCTGAAACTGGAAACCGCAGACCTCGATCTTTCCGCCGGTCTTGCCCGCTTCCGGCCCGTGGTGCCGGTCTTCATGGTCGTCATCCTGTCGATCCTTCTTTTCCGGATCGTCGGCATTCAATATATCGGCCCTTATACGAGAACGAACGTACCCTTTTCCGGCTACGTGGCTGAATTGACCGCGACCCGCAAGCCGGTTCTCATCGTGGCGGGAACCAAGTTCGTTGCCGGCAACATGCGACTGAGATTTCCCGACGTTCCCGTCGTGATCCCGTTCTTCCCCGGACCCGGGGTTCCCGAATATGCTGACGCAAAGGGGCCGGTGCTGGTTATCTGGCGCGGCGAGACCGCAGATGATCCGACAATTTCCCCCGGTTTTGCCAATGACCTCGTGAGATCGGGCATTCACCTGCAAGAGTTGAAGACGCTGACGCTGCCCTATCTCTTCGGTGACGGCAAACGCAGCTTCTCCATTGGCTACTCCTGGGTGGAAGGCGGCGCGAAATAGCGCCCCGGAAGATCCGCCGATTGCGGGAAACCGGCATTGCCCGCTGGCAACCGGCGGACACTTCATGTAGTAGCCTTCCGCAAGTGCGGCGGCGCATTAAAAATTGCTCGGCCGTCCGGCCTTTTGGAGATGAAAGTTGCAGACAACCGTAGAGCCCATTCGCGGTACGAATGATCCGGTACAATCGCTCGAACTGTCGCTGGTCGTGCCCATTTTCAACGAAGAGCAAAGCGTCGGCCCGCTTGTCGAGCGTGTCGCGGCCGCGATGGTCAGCTACCCCCATCGCTGGGAGCTGATCCTCGTCGATGACGGCAGCACGGATGCGACGCTCGTCAACGCCCGCCAGTATGTCGGACGCGAGGGGCTGGCGCTCAGGATCGTCGAGTTGCAGCGCAACTTCGGCCAGACTGCCGCCATGCAGGCCGGCATCGATACCGCCCGTGGCCGCCTGATCGCGACGATGGACGGCGACCTGCAAAACGATCCGAAGGACATTCCTTCGATGGTCTCCGAGTTGGAACGGCGTGAACTCGACCTCTTGGTCGGCTGGCGCAAGAACCGCAAGGATGGTCTGTTCCTGCGCAAGATCCCCTCCTGGTGCGCCAACTACCTGATCGGCCGCATCACCGGCGTCAAGCTGCATGATTACGGCTGCAGCTTGAAGATCTACCGTGCCTCGATCATCAAGCAGGTGAAGTTGATGGGCGAGATGCACCGCTTCATCCCCGCATGGGTCGCCGGGGTCGTGCCGAGCTCGCGCATCGGCGAGATGGCCGTCACCCACCATGCCCGCGAGCACGGCGTTTCGAAATACGGCATTTCGCGCACCTTCCGCGTCATCCTCGATCTGCTGTCGGTGATGTTCTTCATGCGCTACAAGGCGCGGCCGGGGCACTTCTTCGGTTCGCTCGGTCTCGGCCTCGGCGCGCTCGCCATGCTGATCCTGCTCTATCTCGGCTTCGACAAGTTCATCCTGGGCAACGACATCGGCACGCGACCGATGCTGATGGTCGGCGTCGTGCTGCTGCTGTCGTCGGTGCAGATGATCACCACCGGCATCCTGGCGGAAATGATCGCGCGCACCTATTACCGCGACGATGCCTCTCCGAATTATATCGTGCGGCAGATCTTCGACGATCAAAGCCAAGCCTAAGCCGGCAGCACGATGCTGGAGCGCGCGACGAGGACGATCAGAACCGCGGGCCTGCTGCTTGCAGCCTATTTCGTGCTCAACATCGCGCTGCGCATTTCGCTTCCGCATTCGCTGGAACTCGACGAGGCCGAGCAGTCCTTCTTTTCGCAATATCTGCTGGCGGGCTACGGCCCGCAGCCGCCCTTCTACAACTGGATGCAATATGCCGTCGTTTCGGTGACGGGCATGTCGATCGGCGCGCTGATCGTTCCGAAGAATATCCTGCTGTTCCTATCCTATCTCTTCTATGGCCTTGCCGGGCGGCGCGCGCTGAAGGACGAGGGGCTTGCCGCTATCGGCATGCTGGCGCTGATCACCCTGCCCCAGGTCTCCTACATGGCCCAGCAGGATCTGACCCACACGACGGCGCTGCTCTTTGCCAGCTCGCTGTTTCTCTACGGCTTCTTCCGCACGCTCGACCGGCCCGATATGGCGAGCTACCTGCTGCTCGGGCTTGCGACCGGCATCGGGCTGATCTCGAAATATAATTTCGCGCTGATGCCTGTCGTCGCCTTGATCGCCATCCTGCCCGATGCCGAATGGCGACGCCGGGCACTCGACTGGCGCATGCTGGCAGCGATCACTGTTGCGCTCGTCATCGTCCTGCCGCACGCGGTCTGGCTGCAGGGCAATCTCGCATTTGCCTCCTCCGACACTCTGGTCAAGATGGCCGCCGGCAGCGAACCCGCCGGCGCTGTGCGGATCGGCAAAGGCCTTCTCGCCTTTCTCGTCGCCATCATCGCCTTTGCGGCGCTGCCGGTGGTGATCTTCGCCGCCACCTTCCGCCGGGATTTCGTCCGGGCACTTTCGGCGGGCAACCGCTGGACCGGGATGATGGAGCGGATGATGCTCGCAAGTCTCGCCGGCATTGCTCTGATCGTGCTGTTCACCGGCTCCACCACGGTGCGCGAGCGCTGGCTCGACCCCTTCCTGCTGGTGCTGCCGATCTACTTCCTTGCGAAAATGCAGGCCGCCGGGCTCGACCTTTCCACAGGACTCCGCCGCTTCCGGCCGGTATTGCCGGTGCTGATGGCCTGCGTGCTGATCGCCCTCGGCTTCCGCGTCGTCGGCGCCGGACTAATTGGCACTTACAGCCGGCCGAATGTGCCGATGGCGGGTTTTTCGCGCGAGATGACGCGACAGGCGCAACCGGCGCTGGTGATCGCTTCCGACACTTATATCGGCGGAAACATGCGGCTGCAATTTCCCGATGTGCCGGTGGTGATCCCGGATTTTCCGGCACCGGGCATTCCGGCCTATGCCGAGGCCAAGGGGCCGGTGCTGATCGTCTGGCGCGGCAAGAAGACGGCGACGGCTGCCGATGCGATCATGCCCGAGCGGTTTTCATCGGCGCTGACGGCGGCTGATATCGCGCTGCAGGAGATCGGCTCGCTATCGCTTCCTTATTATTTCGGCCGCCAGAGCGACAATTTCGCGCTCGGCTACGCCTGGGTTCGGCCGGAGACCAAATAGATGACCGAGAGCAGCCGTCGCGACATCAGTTGGATCTTCGTTCTGCTGGCAGCCTACTTCGTGCTCCAGGTCGGCGTGCGGCTCGCAACCTCGCATTCGCTCGATCTCGATGAGGCCGAACAGGCCTTCCGCTCGCAATGGCTTGCCGCCGGCTACGGCCCGCAGCCGCCCTTCTACAACTGGCTGCAATACACCGTCTTCCGGTTTGCCGGCGTCTCGCTGACCGCGCTTTCTATCGTGAAGAACCTGCTGCTGTTCAGCTCCTACGTGCTCTACGGCCTGACCGCGCGGCTTATCCTGCACGACAAGGCGCTGGTGGCGATCGCCACGCTCGGGCTGCTGACAATCCCGCAGATGGCTTTCGAGATGCAGCGCGACCTGACGCACACGGTCGCGGTGTTCTTCTCGGCCAGCATCTTCTTCTACGGCTTTATCCGCAGCCTGAAGCAGCCGAGCCTTGCCTCCTATCTGATCGCAGGCATCGGCATCGGTTTCGGCCTGCTTGCCAAGTATAATTTCGCGATCCTGCCGGCGGCAGCCCTGATCGCCGCGCTTTCGGATGCGCGCCTGCGGCCGCGGATCTTCGACTGGCGGCTGGTGCTGACGGCGGCGGTGGCGCTCGTCATCACCCTGCCGCATCTCTTCTGGCTGAAGGACAATCTCGATTTCGCCACCGCACGCACCCTGGAGAAGATGACCGCGAGCGGCGATGCGAGCTATCTCACGCAGGTCGCCATGGGCGTCAGTTCGCTCGCCCTCGCCACCATCAGCTTTGCCGCATTGACCGTGGCGGTGTTCGCGCTCGTCTTCGGCAAGGGCCTTCGCCCGGCGCTCGCCTCCGGCTCGGAATGGACGCGGCTTCTCGAGAGGATGATGCTCGTCTTTCTCGCCGGCATTCTGCTTCTGATCGTCTTCGGCGGCGCTGCCGGCATCAAGGATCGCTGGCTGGTGCCGATGCTCTTCATCCTGCCGCTCTATTTCTGCCTGAAGATCGAGGCCGCAGGCGTCACGACAGACAGAGCCTTCCGGCGTTTTATACCCATCCTCGCCGTCATCATGATCGGCGTGCCGGCGGCCCTCTATGGGAGCGTTGCAACTGCACGCTTTACCGGTCATTACGAGCGGCTGAACAGGCCTTACGCCGGCATGCTGGAAACCTTGCGCAAACAGGCCGAACCGGCGGCAATCCTTGCCGGCGACAGCCTGCTCGCCGGCAACCTCAGGCAGGATATTCCGAACGTTCCGGTTCTCTCCACGGATTATCCCGGTTTCAACCCGGATCTTACCAGCCGGCGACCGCTTCTCCTGGTCTGGCTCCTCCCGCAGAAGGGGGAAAGCGAAGCACTTCCGCCGGCCATGGCTCAATGGCTACAGGCCAATCTCGGCGTGTCCGCACCGCCGGCGTCGGTGATCGACGTGCCCTATGTCCATGGGCGCGGCGGCGACAACTATCGTTTCGGTTATGCCTGGGTCAACCAACCGGGCTGAGCGGCATCAGGATTTCAGCTCCTTCCAGGCCAAATCCAGCGCCAGCCTGGTAATCCTCGCCATCTCGTCCACCTCGGCATGGCTAATGACGAGTGGCGGCGAGGCGAGCATGCGGTCGCCGGTGGCGCGCAGCACCAGACCGTTCGCCAGCGCGTGGTTGCGCACCAGCGCACCGACCTGATCGGGCTTGGCATAACGGGTACGGGTGCTCTTCTCCGCGGCAAGCTGCAGTCCGCCCATCAGGCCGATGCTGGCGGTTTCGCCGACCAGATCATGGTCTGCCAGCGCTGCCCAGGCCCTGCCGAAATAGGGGCCGATATCGTCGCGCACGCGTTCGACCAGTCTTTCCTCTTCGATGATGCGCAGGTTTTCGAGTGCTGCGGCCGCGCAGACCGGGTGGCCGGAATAGGTGAAGCCATGGTTGAAGTCGCCGACCTCGTTGATCAGCACATCGGCGATGCGGTCGCTGACGAGCACGCCGCCGATCGGCAGGTAGCCGGAGGAAAGCCCCTTGGCGATCGGCGCCAGATCGGGCTCGACGCCGAAATACTGGTGGCCGAACCAGGCGCCCAGACGGCCGAAACCGCAGATCACCTCGTCGGTCACCAGCAGGATATTGCGCGCCTTGCAGATGCGGCCGATCTCCGGCCAGTAGGTCTCGGGCGGGATGATGACGCCAGCAGCCCCCTGCACCGGCTCGGCGACGAAGGCGGCGACATTCTCCTCGCCGAGTTCGTCGATCTTCGTTTCGAGTTCGCGGGCGACCTTGAGACCGAATGCGGCGGGTGAGAGATCGCCGCCCTCGCCGTACCAGTAGGGCTGGCCGATATGGACGATGCCAGGGATCGGCAGGTCGCCCTGCTCATGCATGTATTTCATGCCGCCGAGGCTGGCGCCGGCGACGGTCGAACCGTGGTAGCCGTTCTTTCTCGATATGACGATCTTCTTCGACGGCTTGCCGACGGCGCTCCAGTAGACCCGCGCCATGCGGAACCAGGTGTCGTTCGCCTCCGAGCCGGAGCCGGTGAAGAAGATATGGTTGAAAAGCTCGCCGGCATGGGAAGTGACCTTCTGCGCAAGCAGCGTCGCCGGCGTCGAGGTCGTGCCGAAGAAGGTGTTGTAATAGGGCAGCTCGTTCATCTGCCTGGTGGCGGCGTCAGCGATCTCCCGGCGGCCATAGCCGATATTGACGCACCAGAGGCCGGCGAAGCCATCGAGATATTTCCTGCCGTGATTGTCGAAGATGTAGACGCCCTCGCCCCGCTGGATGATGCGCGCGCCCTCGGCATTCAGCTTCTTCATGTCAGCGAAGGGATGCAGGTGGTGCGCGGCGTCGATCGCGGCAAGGTTCGAGGGTGGGTAAGTGTCGGGCATGATTGGTAAAGACCCTCGCGGATTGAAAGGCTGATGTCGATGGGATAGGAGCTTGGCCTTGTCCCGGAGGATTTTCAAGGTCATGGCGAGCGACAGGGTGGACGGCAAGGCCGAGGCGGGCGGCGACCCGCGTTTCGAGATCCTTATCGTCGGCATGAACGGCGACCTGCGCGGCAAGCAGCTTCCGCCCGGCGCCGAAGACAAGGTCTGGGCCGGCGACATCCGCCTGCCGACGTCGACGCAATCGCTCGACATATGGGGCGACGACAATGACGACATCACCGGCCTTTCGCTGACGATAGGCGATCCCGACGGCAAGGTCATCCCCGACCGGCGCAGCCTTGCGCCGATGCCTTGGGCGCCCGAGGGTTCGATGCAGGTGCTCGCCACCATGCATGAATTCGACGGCAGCCCGAGCTTCATGGATCCGCGTGCCATCCTCGCTTCGGTGGTCGAGCGCTATGCGGCGCGCGGGCTGACGCCCGTCGTCGCCACCGAACTGGAATTTTACGTGATGTCGGGAGACTGGCGCGAGACCGGACGCCCCTGCCCACCCGAAAGCCTCACCTATCAGGGCGAACCGAACGGTTTCCAGCTCTACGACATGAGCGCCGTCGACGCGCTCGATGGCTATTTGCAGACGCTGAGGGCCTATGCGAAGGCGCAGGACCTGCCGGCGGATGCGACGACGGCGGAATTCGGTCCGGGCCAGTTCGAGGTCAATCTCATGCACCGCGCGGACGCGCTGGCAGCCGCCGACGATTGCCTCTATCTCAAGCGCATCGCCGAACAGGCGGCACGCCGGCACGGGCTGAAATCGACCTGCATGGCCAAACCCTATTCCGAACATGCCGGCTCCGGCCTGCATGTGCATGCGAGCATCATCGACGGGCAAGGCCGCAACATCCTCGATGCCAAGGGCGGCGAACCGAAGCTACTCAAATCGGTGATATCAGGCCTGCTCGACTCCATGCGCGCGGCGCAGCTGATCTTCGCCCCCTTTGCCAATTCCTACCGCCGCTTCCAGCCGGGCTCGTTTGCGCCTGTCGATCTGACCTGGGGCAGCGGCCATCGCGGCACGGCGATCCGCATCCCCGACAAGGATGGCCCGGCCGCACGCATCGAACACCGCGTCGCCGGCGCCGACGCCAATCCCTATCTGCTGCTGGCGGCGATCCTCGGCGGCATGCTCACCGGTCTCGACGGCGAACTCGACCCCGGCGAAGAGACGACGCCCTCGCACATACCTGCGAACACGACGCGACTGACGCATGATTTCCTCAGCGCCGTCGAGACCTTCCGCACCTCGCCCTTCATCGCCGATATCTTCGGTGCGCGTTATCAGGCGCTCTATGGCGACACCAAACGCAAGGAAGCGCTTGCGCATCTGCGCACCGTCTCGGATTTCGACTACCGCACCTATCTGCCGCGGCTCTGAAATTACGTAGCGGGCCGACTTACGCAGCGGGCTCGCGGCGTTCGTCCTCATTCACCTGAGCGGCGAGCCCCTGCTTGACGAGAACCTTCAATTCGCCCGGATGCAGCCGGATCGAGACGTCGCGTTCGAGCGGCAGCAGCTCGCCATCCATGACGCAATTGGCTTTGGAGCGCAGTTTCGGGAAATGCAGGTGCACTTCTGCCGGATGCATCACCATGACATCGGCATTCTCGCGGACCTTGCCGCGCAGCATGTCGATGGCGAGGCGGGCGACACCGAGGGGCTTTAAGGGATTTGCAGTATAGAATCCGAGTTCGCCGCTTCTCAAATTATCGGCGTAGAGCAGTGCGTTCTCACCGAAGGGATTGTTGGAGACTGAGATCGCCGACACCCTGCGGCGCTCGCGCATGCCGATCGCCTCGAATTCGACCTCGAATTCCGGCGGGTTGAAGATGACGCCTAAAGCCGCCTTGGTGCTCGCCCGAATCTTGCCCAGCCGGGACCGATAGCTGTAGGCGTTACGGTAGCGGACCATGCGGGCATGCAGGCCGGCGGAAAACTGGTGGATGAAGGGCCGGCCGTTGGCGCTGGCGATATCGACATTGTCGACCTCGCCGGAGGCAAGCACATCGAGCGCCTGCCAGATATCGAGCGGCACACGCAGCGAGCGGGCAAAGAGGTTCATCGTGCCGGCAGGCACGACGCCGAGCGCAATTCCGTTCTTCCAGGCAATCGATGCCGCCGCCGAAATCGTACCGTCGCCGCCGCCGGCGACGATACCGTCGATATCGTCGCGCTTGGCCGCCCGCTCCATGGCAGGAATGATTTCCTTTCCTGAGAAGACGATGGCGTCGAAATCGTGCCCCGCTTCGCGGAAGGCCGCCTCCGCCCTCTTCTCATAGGCCAGCATGTCGGTGGTCTTGAAGGTGCCGCCGTCGCGATTGAAAAAGCCTACAAGCCTCATAAGAGCTCCCGTCCCTGGCGCGGAAATGCTCCTGCCTTGCCCCTGAGATGGTTGCGACATCGGCGATTTCAAGCGCAGCCATCTTTGCCGAGAAATGACAGAAATGCAAAAATTGCAATAGACGTATGCACATAGCAGGACGCTGCACTGCAAAAAATGCACTCGACGGCAGCCGAGAGGTTGGGGATAGATGGTGTATCGGAGACACGTCTCCACCTCCCGCCATTTCCAACGATCGGCTCGCGTCTGCGCCAGCGGCCATTGCCAAGCAGAAACCGCCTCGAGGAGCTCTCGTGAGTGAGATTGCCGCCAATATTTCAGTCGATAGCCGGAACTCCATTGATCGCCAGGAAGAAGAGCTGCCGTCGGCAATGACCGTGGCGCTGGTCCAGTTGGCGCTCGCCTGCGGCGGCTTCGGCATCGGCACCGGCGAATTCGCAATCATGGGGCTGCTGCCCAATGTCGCCGAGACTTTCTCGGTCACGACGCCGCAGGCCGGCTACGTCATCAGCGCCTATGCGCTCGGCGTCGTCGTTGGCGCACCTGTCATTGCGGTACTCGCCGCGAAGATGGCGCGGCGCACCTTGCTTTTGACGCTGATGCTGATCTTTGCCGCCGGCAATATATCAAGCGCCATGGCGCCGACCTTCGAGACCTTCACGCTGCTGCGTTTCGTCAGCGGCCTGCCGCACGGCGCCTATTTCGGCGTCGCGGCCCTTGTCGCCGCCTCGATGGTGCCGGTGCATCGCCGCGCCCGCGCTGTTGGCCGCGTCATGCTCGGCCTGACCGTTGCGACACTTCTCGGCACGCCGTTGACGACCTTCTTCGGCCAGTCGCTCGACTGGCAGGTGGCGTTTTTCTCGGTCGGCGTGCTCGGCCTGCTGACGGTAGCGCTGATCTGGTTCTACGTTCCGAAGGACACGGTTTCCGCGGAAGCGGGCTTCCTGCGCGAACTCGGCGCCTTCCGCCGGCCGCAGGTGTGGCTGACACTCGGCATCGCCGCCGTCGGCTACGGCGGCATGTTCGCAATGTTCAGCTATATCGCCTCGACGACGACTGAGGTGGCGATGCTGCCGGAAGCAGCCGTTCCGATCATGCTGGTCCTCTTCGGCGTCGGCATGAATGCGGGCAATTTCATCGGCTCGTGGCTCGCCGACAAATCGCTGCTCGGCACGATCGGCGGGTCGCTCGTCTATAATATCGTCGTGCTGACCACCTTCTCGCTGACCGCCGCCAATCCCTATTTGCTCGGGCTTTCCGTCTTCCTCGTGGGCTGCGGCTTTGCCGCCGGCCCGGCGCTGCAGACGCGGCTGATGGATGTTGCCGCCGACGCGCAGACGCTTGCGGCCGCGTCCAACCATTCCGCCTTCAACATCGCCAATGCGATCGGCGCCTGGCTCGGCGGCCTCGTCATCGCCGGAGGCTACGGTTTTGCGGCGACCGGCTATGTCGGCGCGGCGCTGTCCTTCCTCGGCCTGTTCGTCTTTGCAGCCTCGTTACGCCTCGAGCGCCGAGACCGGAGCGCGCAGGCCGTCTGAGGCCAGGCGCAGTTCGCGGCCTTCCGGGCTGCAGAAGACATAATCGTCACCCCAGGCGGCCAATGCCTGGATCACGGGCTTCAGCGTCATGCCGAGCGGCGTCATTGCATATTCGACCCTCGGCGGCACGACCGGATAGACGGTGCGTGATACCAGGCCGGACTCTTCCAGTTCACGCAACTGCTTGGTCAGCATGCGCTGGGTCACGGCCGGCAGTTTACGCCGCAATTCGTTGAAGCGCAGGGTTCCTTGCATCAGATGAAAGAGGATGACGCCCTTCCACTTCCCGTCGAGGTAAGTCAGCGTCGCTTCGACCGGGCAGCCAGGGAAATTCTTGACGAGCTTGGCGCGCGGCAATGACATTTTACAGTATCCTTTTGGGTACTACGTACAGAATTTGTGCATTCTTGCGTTGTCAGAACATAGTGCGCATCTAGCTTCCGTGCAAACGAACACAGGAGTTTCCCATGCGCGCCGTCGCCTATAAAACGCCCCAGCCGATCTCCGCCGAGACCTCGCTGATTGATGTCGAGTTGCCGATGCCGGAGCCCAGGGGCCACGATCTGCTCGTCGAAATCAAAGCCGTTTCGGTCAATCCCGTCGACGTGAAGGTGCGCGCCCATTCCGCACCGCCCGCGGGCGAGTTCAAGGTGCTCGGTTGGGATGCCGCCGGCATCGTCAAGGCCGTCGGCGCCGATGTCACCCTGTTCAAGCCCGGCGATGAGGTGTTCTACTCCGGGGTTATCAGCCGCCCGGGCACCAATGCCGAATTCCATCTCGTCGACGAGCGCATCGTCGGCACCAAACCGAAGAGCCTCCATTTCGCTGCCGCGGCCGCCTTGCCGCTGACCTCGATCACGGCCTACGAAGCGCTGTTCGACCGGCTGAAGGTGCAGGACGCGGTTTCGGGGGCGGGACGCTCCATCCTGATCATCGGCGGCGCTGGCGGCGTCGGCTCGATCGCCATTCAGATCGCCCGGGCATTGACCGACCTGACGGTGATCGCCACCGCCTCGCGGCCGGAAACGCAGAACTGGGTGAAGGAACTCGGCGCACATCATGTCGTCGATCATTCCAGGCCGATCGCACCGCAGGTGGCGGCACTCGGCATCGGCACGCCGGGATTCATATTCTCGACCACCAATACCGACAGCCATATCGGCGACATCGTCGAAGCGATTGCGCCGCAGGGCCGCTTCGTTTTGATCGACGATCCGAAGACGCTCGACATCATGCCCTTCAAGCGCAAGGCCGTCTCTGTTCATTGGGAGCTGATGTTCACCCGCCCGCTCTACGGCACGCCTGACATGATCGAGCAGCACAAGCTGCTGAACAGGATTTCCGAGCTCGTCGACGCCGGAAAGATCCGCACCACGCTTTCGGAGATCGTCGGCCCGATCAATGCGGCAAACCTCAAGACGACTCATGCCATGGTCGAAAGCGGCAGAATGAAGGGCAAGGCGGTGCTTGCAGGATTCTGAGATCGCAGCCGGCAGCGCCGGTGTTTTTGGAAGCCCCGAGGTCTACATGCCATACCGCCGGCCATACCTGCCTGGAATGCCGCATCGCGGGGGTGCGGCATTCTGGCGTTAAGCATTTACCCCGCTTGACTTTTTTCGCGTCCGGGACCACCTAGCATCCACGTGGATGACACTCGTCAGCCACGGATTTCAACGGAGCCATCATAACGATGCCAAGCGACAGTAGCAGTCGATTGCCTTTGCCGTACGCGGCCCTCGTGCGCTGACCGACTCCTGTCGGCTCGCCCGATCGGACGCTACGGCGGATCGACGGAAAGGCGAGCCTCAAATGAATATCAATCGCTTCCCTCTTCGGGCAGGCCATGCCGCCCGTGCCTTCATCAACAACAGCCGCGGCGCAACAATCGCCGAACGCGTCGAATCATTGAACGCGCTGAGCGTCCAGGACGCCGGACGTGTTCTATGCGGCATGCCGCTGGACTATGCGGTCAACATTCTCGACCGGCCGGAGCTTCGCAACTCCGCACAGATCCTTGCGCTGATCAGTGCCGAGGATGCCGCACGGCTGCTGCACGGCATGTCGAACGACCGCGTCGCCGACGTGCTGCTCGAACTCGACGGCGAGACCCGCGCCCGGCTGTTCTCCAGCCTCGACGAACCGGTGCGCATCGCGATCCAGCACCTGATGGGATATCCGCCGCGCACAGCCGGCGGCATCATGACGACGGAGTTCGTCAGCGTGCCTGACAGCTGGACCGTCGCCCGCACACTCGACCATGTGCGCCAGGTCGAACGCTCGCGCGAAACCGTCTACGCCATCTATGTGCTCGACGAGGTCAGCCATACGCTGCTGCATGTGGTGACGCTGCGTCGCCTCATCACCGGCGAGCCGGAGGCTTCGATCCTCTCGGTGGCACAGAAGGGCGTGCCGGTTTCGGCCGATCCGCTGATGAAGCAGGAGGATGTCGCGCGGCTGATCCGCAAGCACGACCTGCTCGCCCTGCCCGTCACCGACGAACATGGGCAGATGCTCGGCATCGTCACCGTCGACGACGTGATCGACACGATGATATCGGACACGACGGAAGCGGCCCAGAAGTTCGGCGGCATGGAGGCACTCGGCCAACCCTACATGAAGATCAGCTTCGCCGGCATGATCCGCAAGCGCGCCGGCTGGCTCGCTGCGCTCTTCCTCGGCGAGATGCTGACGGCAAGCGCCATGCAGCATTTCGAAGGCGAGCTGGAAAAGGCCGTGGTGCTGACGCTGTTCATCCCGCTGATCATGAGCTCGGGCGGCAACTCGGGTTCGCAGGCGACGTCGCTGATCATCCGAGCGCTGGCACTCGGCGAGCTGAAGCTTTCGGACTGGTGGAAGGTGCTTTTGCGCGAACTGCCGACCGGCATCGTGCTCGGCGCGATCCTTGGCCTGGTCGGCTTCATCCGCATCGTCTTCTGGCAGTCGGCCGGCCTCTACGATTACGGCCCGCACTGGCAAATGGTCGCCGTCACGGTGTTTGCCGCCCTGATCGGGATCGTCACCTTCGGCTCGATCTGCGGCTCGATGCTGCCCTTCGTGCTGCAGAAGCTCCGGCTCGATCCGGCCAGCGCGTCGGCCCCCTTCGTCGCCACGCTGGTCGACGTCACCGGGCTCGTCATCTACTTCTCGGTAGCGCTGCTCATCCTCAGCGGGACGCTGCTCTAACCGGCAAGCAAGCCCGAGGGAATTATCTCCCCTCGGGCAGCTTCAACGGCCCATGCGTCTTGATGCTGCGGATGGCGAAGTTCGAGCGGATGTCGCTGACATTCGGCAGGGTCAACAGCGTTTCGGTCAGAAGCCGTTCATAGGCGGCAAGATCTTCCACCACCACCTCGGCGAGGAAATCGGCCGTACCCGAAATCAGGAAGCAGGAGACGATCTCGGGGATTGTGAGCAGCGCCTTCTGCTGCGCCTCGGAATTCTCGCGGCTGTGATGGACGACCTTGAATTCGACGAAGACGGTGAGGCCGAGACCAACCTCCTTGCGGTCGATATCCGCAGTGTAACCGCGGATGATGCCGGACCGTTCGAGATTGCGGATGCGGCGCAGGCAGGGCGACGGCGAAAGGTTCACCTTCTCGGCGATCTCGACATTGGTGGCGCGCGCATCCTCCTGCAGGCACTTCAGGATGGCGATATCGAATTTATCGAGATTTGGCATTTTCGCGATACCTGTGGGCCTCGATTGGCAGAAGATTGCGCATAGCATGATTTTGGAGCCATAGATAGCAAGGACATGCCTCGGCCTCTGGCGCTAATCTTTTCTTCAACCGGACAGGCTCCGGACGGAAGAAAGGATTGAGACGATGACCACCATTGCATTTACAAACGACAAGTCGCCGTCGCAGATACTGGGTTATGCTGGCGGCACCATTACCGTGCTGATCTGGGCGACATGGTTTCTCGTCACCCGCCACAGCGCCGCAACGCCGCTCGGCTCGATCGATATCGGGCTGATCCGCTTCGGAATTCCGGCGCTGATGCTTTCGCCCGTCTGGCTGAAGACGGGGCTGCTGCCGAAGGCCCTGCCGCTTCACCTGCTGGCGATCATGGTGTCCGGTTCCGGCGCTGTGTTCTTCCTGCTGACGACGCTGGCAATCCATTCGACGCCCGCCGCCTCTTCAGGCATTCTGCTCGGCGGCTCGATGCCGCTCGCTGCGGCGCTGATCGGCATTGCGCTGTTTCGCGAAAGACCTGACGGCACCCGCATCGCCGGGCTCGTCGCGATCGTCGCCGGCGTGCTGATCCTGCTCACGCGCAGTCTTGCGGACGCCTCGCTGCCATGGACGAGCTTCGTACTGCTGCCGGCCGGCGCCATTCTCTGGGCAAGCTATACGCATGCCTTCCGCCGCACCGGTCTGACAGCCGTGCAGGCGAGCGCCCTGATCGCCGTCTGGTCCTTCCTGATCATGGGCGCGCTTGCCCTCATCTTCGGCATCTCGCTGCCACAGGCTACGCTCCCGGAGATCGGCCTGCAGGTGCTAAGCCAGGGCGTTCTTTCCGGCCTCGTCGCCATGGTCGCCTACGGCACCGCCGTCAGAACACTCGGCGGAACACAGGCTGCCGCCTTCACGGCGCTGACGCCGGTGCTCGCGACACTTGGCGGCGGCTTGCTGCTTGACGAAGCGATCGGCATGACGGAAATCAGCGCCGCCGTGATCACCGGCATCGGCGTGGCGCTTTCGACAGGTATCGCCACGCCACGTCGCTGAAATCCAACACCAACAGCAGATGGAAAAGCCGCCTGCAGCCATCGCTGCGGCGGCTTTTTCAATGGAGAGGGCGTCGTTACCGAGCTTGGAACGGACACGTCAGGCCTGGATGACAACGACCCTGGCGCCGACTTCGACTCGGCTATAGAGGTCGATCACGTCGTGGTTCATCATGCGGACACAGCCGCTCGACATGGCAAGACCAATCGATTGCGGCTGGTTGGTGCCATGAATGCGGAAATGCGTGTCGTTGCCGCCGCGATAGAGATACATCGCCCGCGCACCGAGCGGGTTGTTCGGGCCGCCCGGCATGCCGCCGGCGAGCTTGCGATAGCGCTCTTCGCGGCGCTGCATGTTTTCAGTGGGCGTCCAGCTCGGCCACTCGGCCTTGCGGCCGATATAGGCATTCCCGGCAAAGGCCAGCCCCTCGCGGCCGACGCCGACGCCATAACGCATCGCCCTGCCGCCGCCGAGGACGTAATAGGCGCGGCGCGCGGGTGTATCGACGATCACGGTGCCGGCAGCATGCGTGGTTTCGTAGGCCACTTCCTGGCGGCGGAGCTCCGGCTTGATCTTGTCGATCGGCACCTGCTTCAACGGGAATTTTTCATCCGGAAGTGCGGCATAATTCGTCTGGCTGTTCAGACCGGTCGAAGAGCAGCCGGCCACGAAAAGCGGCAGAGCGATCAGAAAGCCCCGGCGGGAGATCGTCATGAATGTGTCCTTAGTGCGTCAACTTGATGTCGCAAGCTAAGGAAATTATGGTTAACGAACGGCTAACAGCCTCCGGCAGAAGGCGATCACGAAGGCGTCAGCACGCAAGAATTGTCGCGGTGGGGATAATCCGCATCACATATTCGGATAGACCGGCCCCTCGCCGCCCTGCGGCGGCACCCAGTTGATGTTCTGGTTGGGGTCCTTGATGTCGCAGGTCTTGCAGTGCACGCAGTTCTGGGCGTTGATGACGAAGACCTCTTCGCCGTCCTTTTCCACCCATTCATAGACGCCGGCCGGACAGTAACGTGTCGACGGACCGGCATAGATGTCGTGTTCGGAACGCTTCTGCAGCGCCATGTCCTTAACCTGCAGATGCACCGGCTGGTCTTCCTCGTGATTCGTGTTCGACAGGAACACCGAGGAGAGGCGATCGAAGGTCAAGACGCCATCGGGTTTGGGATAGGCGATCGGCTTGTGCTGCGACGCCGGCTCCAGGCTCTCAGCATCGGTCTTGCCATGCTTCAGCGTGCCGAAGACGGAGAAGCCGAACAGCTGGTTGGTCCACATGTCGAAGCCGCCGAGCGCCACGCCGAGTGCGGTGCCGAACTTCGACCATAGCGGCTTGACGTTGCGCACCCGCTTCAAATCCTTGCCGATGTCGCCCTTGCGCCATTCATTCTCGATCTCGGCCACCTCGTCATGGCTGCAGCCGGTCGCGATCGCGGCGACGATCTTCTCGGCGGCCAGCATGCCCGACAGCACCGCATTGTGGCTGCCCTTGATGCGCGGCACGTTGACGAGACCGGCCGAACAGCCGATCAGCGCCCCGCCGGGGAAGGTCAGCTTCGGCACCGACTGATAGCCGCCCTCGGTGATGGCGCGGGCGCCATAGGACAGGCGCTTGCCGCCCTCGAAGGTGGTGCGGATGGCCGGATGGGTCTTGAAGCGCTGGAATTCCTCGAAGGGATAGAGATAGGGGTTCTTGTAATTGAGGTGGACGACGAAACCGACGGCGACCAGATTGTCTTCCAGGTGATAGAGGAAAGAGCCGCCGCCGGTCTTCATGCCGAGCGGCCAGCCGAAGGAGTGCTGCACCAAACCCGGCCTGTGGTTTTCCGGCTTGACCTGCCAGAGTTCCTTGAGGCCGATGCCGAATTTCTGCGGTTCGCGGTCTTTTTGCAGATCGAACTTGGCGATCAACTGCTTGGCGAGCGAGCCGCGCACGCCCTCGCCGATCAGGGTATATTTGCCGAGCAGTTCCATGCCGCGGGTATAGTTCGGGCCAGGCTCGCCATTCTTCTCGATGCCCATATCGCCGGTGGCGACCCCGATGACCGCACCCTGGTCATTGTAGAGCACTTCGGTGGCGGCAAAGCCCGGATAGATCTCGACGCCGAGCTCTTCGGCCTTGGTCGCCAGCCAGCGACAGACGTTTCCGAGCGAGACGATGTAGTTGCCGTGATTGTTCATCAATGGCGGCATCAGCACATTCGGCAGGCGAACGGAGCCGGCCGGACCGAGCAGCAGGAAGTGATCGGCGCTGACCTTGGTCTTGAACGGTTGGTCGGCCTCGTCGCGCCAGCCGGGCAGCAGCCGGTCGATGCCGATCGGATCGACCACGGCGCCAGAGAGGATATGCGCGCCAACTTCCGCGCCCTTCTCCAGCACGACGACGGAGAGTTCCGGATTGACTTGTTTCAGACGGATCGCCGCCGCAAGACCAGCCGGACCGGCGCCGACGATCACAACGTCGAATTCCATGCTCTCGCGTTCGGGCAGCTCAGTCGTCTCGGTCATTCACTCGTCTCCGCTTGCCGGCACGCGGCCGTCATCCCGTCATGGCACTTTCTTGTCAAAACGAGAAAGCATTGTCGAGCCGGGATACGACAGCCAATCTTCCAATTCGCACAATGATGAGGCCTCGCGAGACAGAATTACATAACGCTTACGTCAACGTCAATTATCAAACGCTGCCGAACCGGTCACATGCCCTTTCCTTTTCCGCCGCTTGCGCCTTATACATCGCTCAAAGCTATCGGAGGACAATCATGGATCTCGGCATCAAGGGCAAACGGGCACTCGTCCTCGCCTCCTCGCGCGGTCTCGGTCTCGGCATCGCCGTGGCGCTGGCGCGTGAGGGCGCAAACGTGCTGCTCTGCGGGCGTAGCGGCGAACAGCTGGAGGCCAATTGCAAGGCAATCAATGGTGAAGGCAAAGGCCGGGCCGACTGGATCTGGGCCGATCTCGGGGACGAACGCTTCGTCGAGATGACGACGACGGCGGTGAAGGAGAAGTTCGGCGGGCTCGATATCCTCGTCAACAATACCGGCGGACCGACGCCCGGTACGACGGAGGATATGACGGGCGAAAAGCTCGAAAGTTACTTCCTCTCCATGGTCGCTCGCGTGATCACGCTCACCAATGCCCTGCTGCCCGGCATGAAAGCGCAGGGCTGGGGCCGCATCCTGACGGTTGCCTCGTCCGGCGTGATCGAACCAATCGCTAATCTGGCGCTGTCGAATACGCTGCGCCCCGCCCTTGCCGGCTGGAGCAAGACGCTTGCCTCCGAAGTGGCGGGCTTCGGCGTCACCACCAACCTGCTGTTGCCGGGCAGCATCCTGACGGCGCGGCTCGACGATCTCGACGGAGCTGCGGCAAAGCGAACCGGCAAGAGCCTCGAGGAAATCCGCATCGACAAGGAAGCGCGCATTCCGGTCGGCCGCTACGGCAGGGTCGAGGAATTCGCCGCAACGGCTGCCTTCCTGTGCAGCCAACCAGCAAGCTACATCACCGGCTCGCTCATCCGCTGCGACGGCGGCGCGGCACGATCCGTCTGACGGCTTAGCCGACGCGGGCCGCCGCCCCCCATGTCGCCACACTTTGGATCATCTGTTCGACGTTAGCCGGATCGTCCGCAAGTTCGGCGAGCTCGGACAGACGATGGAAGCCGGTCAAGATCGCAATGCGGCGCCGGTCGAGCCGGCGTCCGGTCAGCGTTTCATAGGCCGATATGATGCGCGCGGTCAGATCGGGCGAAATGAAGTTCGAGTAGATGAATTCCTGGTGCAGCGGGCCAAAGCCGGAATCGGCGAAATCGTAGATGCCGTTCAGCCGCCTTTGCGCATGGTCGAAGGCCATGTTCCAGCCGTGACCGTCGAAGAAGCCGTAGATGTTGCCGTAGGGATCGGGCGGCAAGGCCTCGAAATCCGAAATAATGGCCTGCGCAAAGCTCCTGATGTCAGGCGGCAACAGCGGCAAAGCCTTTATTCGCACCGTCTCGGGCGATTGCCATGGCTGGATAGCCCCGGCACCGGCGGACCGTATGCGATCGGCATCGAGCACATGCAGCTCGGCGTAAAAACGCGCGAGATCTTCCCCGAGGCGCTGCCGATCGCTTTCGCCAAGCGCATCATAATCTTCGGCAATGAGATGTTCGCCGTCGAGTTTGGCATGGCTGGAGAAGATCGGCGGCCCGTCGTGAATGCGCATGTCGGGAACCGCCATCGACAGCGACGGCCGAACAATATCGAGCAAGGCGGCTTCCTTCTGAAGCGCTCTTTCCGCGCCGAGATTGCGGGGAAACTTGAAGATTAATGTGTCATCGACGTCGACGGCAAGCGAATCCCAGCCCTTCGCCGCCAGCTTGAAGACGGAGGCCGTGAGTTCAGGAAATAGGCTTACGATCAGAGAGCGAAATTCGCTGGCATCCAACTCAGTCATGACGACTTGCCTTCTCTCGTTTTTCCATGTTTTTCCGCGCGATGGACGGCATACGGGTCGGCATCGTCATTGGCGAACCACCCTCGCCGCCGCCGTCGGACGGCATTTGATCTATATTAGTATAATTGAATATTACGGAATATTCATTACAAAATTTTAAGCCATTATAACCACTTAGTGATCACATACCGGGAATTATGTCCTTTTTGCGCCGCAATATAAGCAGCTCAATCAGAGCATAAAGTTTGCACCTTGCTCAAGACCGGTTCCCGCCATGAAGAAATTTTGGATCACCGTCAGCGTTATCGCGATTGCCGCCATCGGCGTCTGGCAATTCGGGAATCTGGTCCCTTATGCCTCCCGCATTCCCTACCTCTCGCAGTTCATCAAGCAGCCGGCCGGCGGCGATGGCGGCGGGCAGCAGGCGCAAGCCGATCAAGGTCAGGCCACCAGTCAGGATGGCGGGCAACATCAGGGCGGCGGGCGCAGGCGCGGTGGCGGCGGCCCGACCGTCGTCAAGACCGTCGCAGCCGTGAAAACGACGCTGCCGATGGATGTGACGGCGACCGGCTGGGCCGATGCCGATGACAACACGACCATTGCCGCACAGGAACAGGGCTTGATCGTCAGAATCGATGCGCAGGATGGGACGACCGTGAAAGCCGGCGACCTGATCGCCAAGCTGGACGACCGGACGGCCAAGGCAACCGTCGACAAGGACAATGCGATGATCGTGCGCGACAGGGCAACCCTTTCGGAAGCCGAGACCGCATTGACGCGCGCGCAGGATCTCTTCAACCAGAAGGCCGGCACCCAGCAGAGCCTCGACCAGGCGGTCGCCGCCCGCGATACCGCCGCAGCCACTGTTGACGCCGACAAGGCGTCGCTGGCCTCCGACCAAATCCTGCTCGAGCACACCGACATCCGTGCTCCCTTCGATGGCCGGCTTGGCGATATCGCCGTCAGCAAGGGCGCCTTCCTCAATGCCGGCTCGGCAATCGTCACCATTGCGAAATACGATCCGATCTATGTGAAATTCCACCTGCAGGAACGCTACCTGCGGGAGCTGAAGAGCGCTCTGGCAGGCGGTCCGGTCGAGGTCAGCACCGCTCCCAGTTCCACCAAGGGGCAAGTGCGAAAGGGCGAGATCAGCTTCTACGACAATACGGTCGATACCGCCTCGGGCACGATCCTCGCCAAGGCGAAATTCGAGAATTCCTCCGGCGCGCTCTGGCCCGGCCAGTCGGTCAACATCGTCGTGCATTTCAACAATGACGAACAGCAGGTGGTGGTGCCAACGGTCGCCGTCAGCCCCGGCCCGGAGGGTTTCTTCGCCTTCGTCGCCAAGGACGGCAAATCGCATCTGACGGCCGTCACCGTTGCCCGCGCAAATGGCGGCTTCACCGCCATCGCCTCGGGCCTTTCGGAAGGCGACCATGTCGTCGTCGAGGGCCAGGGCCAGCTCAGCGACCAGCAGGCGATCAAGGAGCAGTTCGACGATAAGGCGCTTGATGTCGCCTCCGCCGAAGAGCCTCGGCAACAGCAGCCCTCCGAGACAATCGCGGTGGGAGCTCAACAATGATCCCGAATTTCTGTATCCAGCGACCCGTCGCGACGACGCTGCTTGCGATCGGCGTCATTCTGGCCGGTCTTGCCGGTTATCAGCTCGTCGCCGTCGCAGCGCTACCGCAGGTCGATTTTCCCACCATCAACGTTTCGGCGCAGTTGAGCGGCGCCTCACCGCAGACGATGGCGACCTCGGTTTCGACGCCGCTGATCAAGCAGTTCGAGACCATTCCCGGGATCACCGAAATCAGCGCCTCCAGTTCGCTCGGCAGCACCAGCATCGTGCTGCAGTTCGACCTCAGTCGTAATATCGATGCGGCCGCAGCCGACGTGCAGGCGGCGATCTCGAATGCGACCCGGCAACTGCCCGACAATCTGACGACGCCGCCGAGTTATCGCAAGACGAACCCGGCCGATGCGCCTGTCATGCTGCTCTCGGTGCAGAGCAACACCATGCCGCGCAGCAAGCTTGACGACATCGCCGAGAACATCATCTCGCCGTCGCTTTCGACGCTTCCCGGCGTTGCCCAGGTCAGCGTCTACGGTGCGCAGACCTATGCCGTGCGCGTCGAGGTCGATCCCAACAAGCTTTTGACCCGCGGCATCGGCATCGATACCGTCAACAAGGCGCTTGCTGCCGCCAACAGCCAGCAGCCCGTGGGAACGCTGCAGAACAATTCGCAGAGCATGACCATCACGGCGAACACGCAGCGCACCAGCGCCGAACAATTCCGTTCGCTGGTCATTGCCAATCCGAACGGCGCGCCGATCCACCTCGGCGATATTGCCGATGTGCAGGACAGCGTCGAGAACCAGTATACCGGCAGCTGGTATGATGGCCAGCGTGGCATTATCCTCGCCATCCAGCGTCAACCCGATGCCAATACGGTGGATGTCGTCGATGCGATCAACGCCAAGCTGCCGCAGCTTCACTCCGAAATCCCGCCCTCGGTCAACACGGTCGTCATGAATGACGCCGCAAAACCGATTCGCGATGCCATCTCCGATGTGAAATTCACGCTGCTGCTCACGATCGGCCTCGTCGTTCTCGTCATCTACCTGTTTACCGGCCATGCGACCGCAACGATCATTCCCGGGCTTGCCGTTCCGCTGTCGCTGATCTCGACTTTCGGCATGATGTATGTGCTCGGCTACAGTATCGACAACATCTCGCTGCTCGGGCTGACGCTCGCGGTGGGGCTCGTGGTGGACGACGCGATCGTCATGCTCGAGAACATTCTGCGCCATGTCGAGGACGGCATGCCCGCGCGGGAAGCGGCGATCAAGGGTGCGGGCGAAGTCAGCTACACCATCATTTCCATGTCGGTTTCGCTCATCGCGGTCTTCATCCCGATCCTGATGATGGGCGGCGTTGTCGGCCGCGTGTTCAACGAATTCGGCATGGTGGTTGCGATTGCGATCATCTCTTCGGCAATTGTCTCGCTGACCGTAACGCCGATGCTCGCCTCGCGTCTGTCCAACCACCAGAGCCGCCCGCCGCTCATCATCCGCATCTTCGATGCCGGCTTCGAACGGACGCTGCGCGGCTATGACAGGGCTGTCGGCTGGTGCCTTCGCCACCGCCCCACGATCCTCGGCGTTTTCCTCGCCACGGTGGCGCTGACGATCTATTTCTTCATGACGCTGCCGACAAGCTTCTTCCCGCAGGAGGATATCGGCCGCCTGACGATCAGCACGCAGGCCCGGCAGGACATTTCCTATTCCGCCATGGCGGCGCTGCAGCAGCAGGCGGCAGCCGCCGTCAAGGCGAACCCAGCGGTCAACCATGTGATGTCGACGATCGGCGGCAACCCCAACAAACCGCAGAACAACGGCTCGATGTTCGTCGAACTCAGGGACAAGAAGGAACGTCCGCCGCTTGACCAGACGCTGCGCGAGCTGCGCGCGGAGATCAACAAGATCCCCGGATTGCAGGCCTTCGTGACGCCGAACCAGAGCCTGCGCTTCGGCGGTCGCCAGACGGCCAGCCAATATCAGTTGGTGGTGCAGGCGCTGAGTGCCGATCAGACCAACCTGTGGGCTGGCAAGATCCAGGCGGCGATGCGCAAGGATCGCCTCTTCACGGACGTGACGTCGGACGCGCAGAACAACGCGCTGCAGGCCAATATCGTCATCGATACCGAGCGGGCAGCCGCCTACGGGATCGACAATGACACGCTGCGCACGACGCTGCAGGAATCCTTCAGCGGATATGCAGCGGCGGAAATCCAGTCGACCGGCGACAGCTACGACGTCATCGTCGAATATGATACGAGCAAGCCCTGGGACGACCAGAAGCTCTCGGAAATCCGTGTCGCCTCGGCCAATGGCAGCCTGGTGCCGCTTTCGAACTTTGCGCATGTCGAGCGCACGGTCGGCCCGGTGACAATCAACCAGACGGGCCAGCTCGTCTCGACCACCGTTTCCTTCAACCTGCCGGAGGGCGTATCGCTCAGCAATGCCACGGCGGCAATCGACCAGATCAAGACGGAAATGAGCATGCCGGCCGACGTCTTCACCTCCTATGGCGGTACAGCTGAGATTTTCGAGCAGTCTCAGGGCAATACGCCATACCTCATCCTGGCGGCGGTGCTGACTATCTATGTCGTGCTCGGCGTGCTCTACGAGAGCTTCATCCACCCGCTCACCATTCTGTCCGGCCTGCCGGCCGCGGCATTCGGTGCGTTGCTGGCGCTCAAGATCATGGGCTTCGACCTGTCGATCATCGCCCTGATCGGGCTGCTGATGCTGATCGGCATCGTCAAGAAGAACGCGATCATGATGATCGACGTGGCGGTGGAGACCATGCGCAAAACCGGCGAAAAGGCGACGGTGGCGATCCACGAAGCCTGCGTGCGACGCTTCCGACCGATCATGATGACGACCTTCTGCGCCCTGCTCGGCGCCTTGCCGATCGCGCTCGGCACCGGCGCAAGTTCGGAACTGCGCCAGCCGCTCGGCATCGCCGTCGTCGGCGGCCTGATCGTCTCGCAGATGCTGACGCTCTTCATCACCCCGGTCATCTTCGTCGAGATGGACCGCTTCGGAAACTTCCTCGGCCGCCTGATCGGCCACAAAAAGGTCGAGGAGCCGCAGCTGGAAGAGGCAAGGGCGATGGCCGCCGAGTAACGGCGGCCTGCCCTCTTCGCTCCGGCAGGCGAAGAGGGAACAACAGATGTCGGCGCGATGCCTTCAATCCTCTTGAAAGTGTCACGCCCCTGTGGCATCACCCGCCCTCCTGATTCCGGGGGGTGCTTACGCCCTTTCGCGGAGCGATGCTCCGTCTCCAATAACAATCGGCATGAAGAGGTGCGGGCATGGCTCAGGCGCTGGGTTTCGACTTCGGCACGACGAATACGGTTCTCGCCATGGCGGATGGCGGGGCGACGCGCTCGATGGCGTTCACGAGCACGGAGGGTACGGCAGACAGCATGCGCACGGCGCTTTCCTTCATGAAGGATGCCCAGCTCGGCGCTTCGGCACTGAAGGTGGAAGCGGGCCATGCGGCGATCCGCCAATTCATCGACAATCCCGGCGAATGCCGCTTTCTGCAGTCGATCAAGACCTTTGCGGCGAGCGCGCTGTTCCAGGGCACGCTGATCTTCGCCAAACGGCATAATTTCGAGGATCTGATGGAGGTCTTCGTGCGGCGGCTGCGCAACTATGCCGGCGACAACTGGCCTTCGGATGTTAGTCGCATCGTCACCGGCCGGCCGGTGCATTTTGCCGGCGCCAGCCCCGATCCGGCGCTGGCGACCGAGCGCTACAACGAGGCGCTGTCGCGCTTCGGCTTTCCCGAAATCCACTATGTCTACGAGCCGGTCGCCGCCGCCTTCTACTTCGCACAGAACCTGAAGCGGGATGCCACAGTGCTGGTCGCCGATTTCGGCGGCGGTACCACCGACTATTCGCTGATCCGCTTCGAGACCGTCGCCGGCAAGCTGACGGCAACGCCGATCGGCCATTCAGGCGTCGGCGTCGCCGGCGACCATTTCGACTACAGGATGATCGACAACATCGTCGCGCCGCTGATCGGCAAGGGCAGCCATTTCAAAAGCTTCGACAAGATCCTCGAAGTGCCGTCCAATTACTATTCCAGCTTCGGCCGCTGGAACCAGCTGTCGATCTTCAAGACGACGCGCGAATTCGAGGATCTGAAGAAGCTGGTGCGCACCAGCCTGGAACCGGAAAAGCTCGAAATCTTCATCGATCTCATCGACCATGATGAGGGCTACCCGCTCTATCAGGCGGTGTCGGCGACGAAGATGGCGCTCTCGGCTTCGGAGGAAGCGCCTTTCGATTTCGCGCCGCTTGGCCGCGGCGGACATCGCAGCATCAAGCGAAGCGACTTCGAAGGCTGGATCGCCGATGATCTCGCCCGCATCGAAGGCGCACTCGATGACGTGCTCGACAAGACCGAGACGAAACCATCGGAGATCGACAAGGTGTTTCTGACCGGCGGCACCTCCTTCGTGCCGGCGGTGCGCCGCATCTTTACCGAACGCTTCGAGCGCGACCGGATCGAAAGCGGCGGCGAGCTGTTGTCGATCGCCCATGGCCTGGCGCTGATCGGCGAACGTGACGACATCGCGCAATGGACTGTGCAATAGAGCCGGCAAGGTCGGGCAATCGGCCGCCCGCCCTTTCAATGCCCCTGTCACTCCGCTAAGCTTGCCGCATGATCTCCGCCAACGACCTTTCCCCAGCCGAGCTCGCAGCGCTTCTGCATTTCCATGCCGATGCTGGCGTGGAATGGCTGCTGGAGGAAGAGGCGATTGACCGCTTCGCCGAATTCGAGGCGATGAAGGCCGCCCGCCGCCCGGCGGCACAGGCGCAGCAGCAACGTCCCGCCGCTGGGGAGCGCCCTGCCCCAGGTCAGGCACAGGTGCGCCCGAATGCAGCGGTGCGCCCGGCGCCTGCCGAACGCGCGGCGTCCGGTCCGCAACCGGCAATCCCGGATGGCGAGGCGGTACAGCAGGCGCGCTTCGTCGCCGAGACCGCGCGCTCGCTCGTCGAGCTCAAGACCGCGATCGAAGCCTTCAGCAGCTGCAACCTCAAGCACAGTGCCCGCTCGACCATCTTTGCCAGCGGCGATGCCGAAAGCGGGATCATGGTGATCGGCTCCGCGCCGAGTGCCGAAGACGATCGCGAGGGCATGCCCTTCTCGGGAAAATCCGGCCAGCTGTTAGACAAGATGCTGGCGGCGATCGGGCTGACGCGCTCGAGCGTTCTGTTGACGCAGGTCATCCCCTGGCGACCACCTGGCAATCGTGCGCCCTCGGCCGCGGAAATGGACATTTGCCGACCCTTCATCGAGCGGCAGATCGCGCTTGCCGAACCGAAAGCGATCCTGGTGCTCGGCAATTTTTCGGCGCGCTTCTTCTTCGGTGAAAACGATACGATTCATGGGTTGCGCGGCCGCTGGAAGGAGATTGCCGTTGCGGACTGTGTCATTCCTGCCATAGCCAGTCTGCATCCGCAGGATCTGTTAACCGCACCTGTAAACAAGCGGCTGGCCTGGAACGACCTGCTGGCTTTTCAGGCGAAACTTAAGTCCCTCTCTTTGCTTAGAAATTAGCAAAAGTTGAATAATTTGTGAATCAATCTATGCGATTTTCGCATGGCTGCATCCCGCCGTGATGCATTGCGGAATCTATGCTGCACCGCAATATCAGCTGTGTCTTGGGAGGAATCACAGGAACCAAGGCCATGAACAAGCGTTTTCGTCCTATCCATAGCGGGTTTGAAACCCTTCGCCTCGCCGGCGACCAGGTTCGTTCCACTCAAGGCTACAGCCGTTTCGGCTTTGCCACGAACGAACAGATCATTGCCCGCGGCACCGGCATCAACAGCCGTACGGCGCGCCCGAACGCCATTTTTTCGGACTTCCAGCAATATTGAGCAGAGAACTCAAAGTGTTGCAGCGTCCTTTGCGCGTCTGAAAAGACGCGCGGCGCTGCAGGCGCTTCGCCTGCCCTTTCGTGTCAAGAGCACCCAACATGTCGACGATCCTGATATCGCTTCTGCGCAACATCGAAACCTTCGAGCACATCCGCGTCGCGGTCTGCGCCGCGCGGGAATATGAGCGCGAGCTTTCGGTCAAGCCGGCCGATGCCAGCGCGCGCATTGGCGCAGGCGCTACAGCCATCGTTCTCTGATCACACGGCCATTTCTTCGATCTGGGCCTTCGCCCATTCGAAAGCTTCGTCGACATAGGCGAACTTGACCGCCTGCCAGGCGCAATATTCCTCGACGAAATCCCGCGATATCCATAGGTGCGTCTTGCGCGGCTCATCCTGCCAGCCGACGCAGCCGCGTTGCGCCGCTTTTGCCAGCAACCGCTGCAGATGGGTGCGCGACATCATGAAATCAGCGGCGAGCGCGCGGGTTTCGACGCGACCGACGGACAGCCTATCCGGCTCGCTGCTTTCTATAGCCATCCGGGCGATGAAGTTGTCGACGACGAGGCCGCCGGCTTCCGTCCAGAGGAAGAGCGCCACCTGCTCCGGCGGCTCGCGCCAGGCGGCATCTTCGAGGCAATGGCGGGCAATGCGCGGCTGAATGAGCCGCATCAGTGATGGATTTGCCTGGAAAAAGGCTGCCCTTTGACCGCCGTCGAGCAGGTCGAGCGCACCGAGATTGGAGAAAAGCCAGGCAAACATACCCTGATGACTGACGTCGCCCGGTTCGAAATGACGTGGTCGCCGCCGCTCGTCGCCGGGCGTGTGGGTGATGAAGCGGTAGGTATAGAGTTCTTCGATGAAGGCGAGCACGGTGTTGCGGCTCGCCACCTTGTGCGCGGTGATGCGCCCGGTCAGCCCAACGGCGGTGAAGCCCGAGGTCGGGTCGCGCGGATCATATTCCAGATGGAGGGCATAGGCAGTCTGGGTCAGAAGCCAGCGTTGATGGGAGGCGAGCAGTCGCGCCAGCCGCGGACCGGCATCGAACATGCCGCGCATCTGCCCAGCCAAAAAGCGAATGCTCATCAGAAAGGAAGAATTCCCCACCAATTGCTCCGCTGTGAATGCCATTATGCTTTTCTCCACCCCCCGCTCGCCGGCCAGCGTTCGGAGCAACGACACCCGAGAGCTCCTCCGGCATCAGCGGCCATTCAGACATGCACAGCTTGGAATAAATGATACTCTCTCATGTTCAACAATCATATTCCGCAGACCGAGGATATCCCAAGAATTCACCATTCTTTTCACTCTTTGAGCGCAAGTTTCAAGCCACCGCAATCCCTGCGTTAAAACCTTGATAAACATGCGCTTGCAGGCGTCAGGCTTGCGGCGTTGTGGCCTTGCGCGCCTCTCTCTGCTCGATGCCCAGCTGATGCTCGCGATAGATGATGAAGATGCCGGCGGCGACGACGATGACGGTGCCGATCAGCATGGTCACGCTCGGCACGTCGCCGAAGACGAAGTAGGCGACAATGCCGCCGAGCAGGATCGACGTATATTCGAACGGCGCGATGGTGGAGACGTCGGCATGGCGGTAACTTTCCGTCAGCAGGATCTGCGCGACGCCGCCACAAAAGCCGGCGGCGATCAGATAGAGCGCCGTCGGCCATGCCAGGATGAGCCAGCCGAAGGGAAGAGAAGCCAGCGAGAAGACCGAGGCGGTGATCGAGAAATAGAGCACGATCGTCGCAGTCTTCTCTTCCTCGACGAGGCGACGCACCTGGATCATCGCCGCGCCGCCGAGAACGGCCGAGAGCAGCACGCAGAGCGCACCGACGGCCTGTTCTGCTTCCATGCCGCCGTCGCGAAACAGCGTGAGTTTCGGCCAGGAAACGATGGCGACGCCGACGATGCCGACCAGGACGGCGCTCCAGCGATAGATGCGCACGGTCTCGCCGAGAAAAACGGCAGCGAAGATGACGGCGACGAGCGGCAGCGCATAGCCAAGCGCGATCGCCTCCGGCAGCGGCAGATGCAGCAGGCCGTAGAAACCGAAAGCCATCGACAAGATGCCGATCGTACCGCGTTTCAGGTGACCGATTGGATTGGCGGTGTAGAAGGCGGCGCGCAACTGCCTGTTATAGGCCAGATAGGCCATGATCGGGAACAGCGCGAAGAACGACCTGCAGAAGGTGACCTGCCCCGGCGGGATGTCTGAGCCCGCCAGCTTGATGAAGGTCTGCATGGCCAGGAAGACCACGACCGACGAGACCTTCAGCGCAATGCCTCTCATCGGGTTTCTGAGAACCGAGTGCATGATCCTGGCTCTTGATACTGACTTAACCGGAACGGGGAGACGCGTTCGACTCGGGAACGCAGCAGGTGACGTCGCCCATCGTAGCGAAAGAAAAGTCTGATTGGCGAAAAAACCGCAAGCAATATGAGAGAATCACAGAATCGCCGTCAGCCGCGGGCTCAACCGTGCTGCATACGCGTCACCGCGCTGAAATTTCCCTTTTTGAGCCATTTACCCCCAAAATGTTCATCTCCCGGCGCTCGGCGTTAACCAATTGAAAACCATAGGCAAGCATCGTTTTTATCGCTGATCTCGAAATTTTCTTCACCGCACAAACAATTGCCCGCTCCTTCCAGGATCCCATTTGATGAAGCCGCTTAGCGCCGAAACCATTGCCCAGTCGCAGAATGCGACACCGCGCTCCATGCGCGTCGTCACCGACGGCATCAGCACCGACCTCGAGCGCTTCAGCGCCGACAACACCCATATCGTCAAGCAGATCAAGCTGCTGGCGATCAATGCGCTGATCGAGGCGGCCAGAGCCGGCGAGACCGGAAAGGGTTTTGCCGTCGTTGCCAACGAGGTGCAGCGGCTGGCGCAGATCGCAACCGACATCACCGGCAGGTTCGAAAGCAACGTGCTCGGCCGCATCGGCCTCAGCCGTGCCATGGCCGATTCGCTGGTCGAGGAGATGGAGGGCGTTCGCCTAACCGATCTGGCGCAGACGCTGGTGCAGCTCATCGTCCGCAATCTCTTCGAGCGCACGGCCGATGTGCGCTGGTGGGCGACGGATCCAGCGCTCTGGCAGGCGCTGCAGAACCCGAGCCGGGAAACCGTCGCCTTTGCGGCGGAGCGTCTCGGCGCCATCAACCGCTTCTACACCGTCTATCTCGATCTCGTCATGACCGATCTCTCGGGCAAGGTGATCGCATCCGCCAATCCCAAGTTCCAGCGCAAGATCGCAGACACGAGCCTTGCCGGCGATCCGTGGTTCCGCGCAGCGTCGGCCTGCTCCTCCGGCGACGCTTATATCGTCGATGATGTCAAAGCGAGCCCGCTCCACGACGCCAGGCATGCGCTCGTTTATGCCACAGGCATCCGCGAAGAGGGCAAGCTCGACGGGCGGCTGGTCGGCACGCTCGGCGTCTATTTCGACTGGCAGAACCAGGGCCAGGCGATCGTCGAGAAAGAGGCCAACCTGCCACCGCAACTGGCGGAAAGAACGACGGTCATGCTGCTCGACGGCAAGAGCCGTGTCATCGCCACCACCAATCCCGCCTTGCTCTTTTCCCATTTCGCGCTCGCCAATCCGTCCGGCCAAACGAAAGGCAGCTACTACGACAATAACGGCTCGATCGTCGCCTTCGCGCGGACCCTCGGCTACGAGGATTACGATGGGCTCGGCTGGTACGGCGTCGTCGTGCAGCAGACGGAAAACGACGCGACGATCAAAGCTGCCCTCAACCTGAAGTAGCGCCCATCTCCCCGCAGCGGCGTTCATCCGTTTCCAATAAGATATTTTGCCCGCGAACTTGGTGTTCGCGGGCAATTTGCTTTAACTTTAGTTCAGACTTTAATGTAATCATCCCCGGCAAAATTTATGGCAGAGTGCGCCCGCCTCTGTATTCCGCGGTTATCAAATAACGGTCTTCAGGAAACACCATGCGAACAGATACCGGCCAGGTCATTCATCTGGCAGATTACCGTCCCACCGACTTCGTGCTGGAACGTGTGGACCTGACCTTCGAACTCGACCCGACGGAGACAAAGGTCGAGGCACGTCTGATCTTTCATCGTCGCCCGGGCACCGATCCGGCCGCGCCGATCGTTCTCGACGGCGACGAACTGATGCTGTCGGGGCTGCTGTTGGACCAGGTGGAACTGGACCCTTCGCGTTACGACGCAACACCGGAAAGCCTGACGGTGCGCGACCTGCCGGAGAGCGCGCCCTTTGAACTGACGATCACCACCGTCATCAACCCTGAGGCCAACACCAAGCTGATGGGCCTTTACCGCACCGGCGGCATCTACTGCACGCAGTGCGAGGCGGAGGGTTTCCGCCGCATCACCTATTTCCCCGACCGGCCCGACGTGCTTGCGCCGTTCACGGTCAACATCATCGCCGACAGGGACGCCAACCCGCTGCTTTTGTCGAACGGCAACTTCCTCGGCGGCGCCGGCTATGGCCCCGGCAAACATTTCGCCGCCTGGTTCGATCCGCATCCGAAGCCGAGCTATCTCTTCGCGCTCGTCGCCGGCGATCTCGGCGTCGTCGAAGACACGTTCACGACCATGTCCGGCCGTGAGGTGGTGCTGAAGATCTATGTCGAGCACGGCAAGGAGCCGCGCGCAGCCTATGCCATGGACGCGCTGAAACGCTCGATGAAGTGGGACGAAGAGAGGTTCGGCCGCGAATACGATCTCGACATCTTCATGATCGTCGCCGTCTCCGATTTCAACATGGGCGCGATGGAGAACAAGGGCCTCAACGTCTTCAACGACAAATACGTGCTTGCCGATCCAGAGATCGCCACCGATGCCGACTATGCCAATATCGAGACGATCATCGCGCATGAATATTTCCACAACTGGACCGGCAACCGCATCACCTGCCGCGACTGGTTCCAGCTGTGCCTCAAGGAAGGCCTGACGGTCTATCGCGACCACGAATTCTCTTCCGACCAGCGCTCGCGCGCCGTCAAGCGCATTGCCGAAGTGCGGCACCTGAAATCGGAGCAGTTCCCGGAGGACGGCGGCCCGCTCGCCCATCCGGTGCGGCCGACGACATATCGTGAGATCAATAATTTCTACACGACGACCGTCTACGAAAAGGGCAGCGAAGTCACGCGCATGATCGCGACGCTGCTCGGCAAGGACGGCTTCAAGAAAGGCATGGACCTCTATTTCGACCGCCATGACGGTGAGGCCGTGACGATCGAGGATTTCGTCAAATGCTTCGAGGATGCAAGCGGTCGCGACCTCACGCAATTTTCGCTCTGGTACCATCAGGCCGGCACGCCGCTCGTCACCGCATCGGGCAGCTATGATGCGGTGGCCGGCAGTTTCACACTGTCGCTCGAACAGATGATCCCGGCAACGCCCGGCCAGCCGAGCAAGGAACCGATGCATATTCCGCTCAGTCTCGCACTGTTTGGCGAAAACGGCGACAAGATCGAGCCGACTTCGGTCGATGGCGCGGAATATGCCGGCGAGGTGCTGCATCTCACAGGCCGCACGCAGACGGCCGTGTTCCATGGCGTTGGCTCGCGGCCGGTCGTTTCCATCAACCGCAGCTTCTCGGCGCCGATCAACCTGCATTTCGATCAGAGCCCGGCCGATCTCGCCCATCTCGCCCGCCATGAGACCGATCACTTCGCCCGCTGGCAGGCATTGACCGATCTGGCGCTGCCGAACCTCCTGAAAGCGGCACGCGACGCCCGCGAGGGCAAGCCTGTGATCTGCGAGGCGACCTTCGTCGAGACACTGATCGCCGCCGCCGCCGACGAGAGCCTCGAGCCCGCCTTCCGTGCCCAGGCGCTGGCTCTGCCGAGCGAATCCGATATCGCCCGGGAACTTGGCGGCAACAACGATCCCGATGCCATCCATGCCGGCCGGCAGGCGGTCCTGAAACAGATCGCCGATGCCGGAAAGGATGTCTTTGCCGGCCTCTACGCAGCGATGACGACATCAGGCGATTTCAACCCGGATGCGAAAAGCGCCGGCCTGCGGGCGCTGCGCAATAGCGCCCTCACCTACCTCTCGCATGCCGAACAGACGCCCGCCCGCGCCAAGGCCGCCTTCGATGCGGCCAACAATATGACCGATCTCAGCCATGCGCTGACGATCCTCGCTCATCGCTTTCCCGACAGCGCGGAGACGAGCGAGGCGCTCGCCGCCTTCCGTGACCGCTTCGCGGAAAATGCGCTCGTCATCGACAAATGGTTCGCGATCCAGGCCGGCATTCCGGGCGCAAAAACCCTGGGACGGGTCCGCGCGCTGATGGACGATCCGCTTTTCAAGCGCACCAATCCGAACCGGATGCGGTCGCTGGTCGGCACCTTCGCCTTTGCCAACCCGACCGGATTCGGCCGCGCCGATGGCGAAGGTTATCGTTTCCTCGCGGATCAGATTCTCGATATCGACGGGCGCAACCCGCAGCTTGCCGCCCGCATCCTTACCTCGATGCGCTCCTGGCGGTCGCTCGAGCCCGTGCGTGCCGATCACGCCCGCTCGGCGCTGATCGAGATCGAGCGGGCCGCCGATCTTTCGACCGACGTGCGCGATATCGTAGAGCGCACGCTTAAAGGGTAATTTGATTCGACCGCACATCAGGAGAAATTCGGCGGCCGGTCGCCCAGCACCTCGAATCACGTGGAAAAACCCGAAATTATAAATAGTTAACGGATTTTTACCTTTGCCTCTGGACAAGGCGAATCACCCATGATTCTCTAGGTCAGGTTCGAGCGAGCGGCGCGCGAATCACATGAGGAACAAGGCGAAGAGATGATGGACGTGCGGCGGGCAACCGTGGCCGGAGGACGGCTGCGTGTCGATTTTGACGGGCTGAAAGCCTGGCGCGACAGCCTTTCGGGCCATGCGACATCGGAACCACTTCTCCGTTATCTGCCGAAGGCCGAGCTGGTCTTGAAGCGGGCCATCCCAGCGCTGATCGTCGCCTTCCTCTCCGTCGTCGCCGCCTCGCATTTCTTTGGCATGATGAGCGAATATGGGCGGCTGGAGGCCTCGGCGCGCCATGCCACCGCACTTTCGGCGGCGACCGCCTCTGCGGTGTTTGCCGATGCGGCCGACATCTTCGACAGCGGCGATATCACCGGGGCGCAGGCCCGCCTTGCCAAATACCTGCCGCAGGACCGGCTGGACAGCGGCGCTTTCGTACTGCTGGTGCAGGCAAGCGGCAAGGTTTTTGCCGCGACCACCGCCGGGCTTTCGCATGTTGGCAGCAATGTCGGCGATTTCTTCCCTGAGGTCTCGGCGATCCGCCGCTTCGGCGATCGCGCCGGCGTCATCGAAACGACGATCGGCGGGGTGCCCTATTATGCCGAGATCACACTGATGGGCAATGCCGGCGGTTATATCGTCGCCGCCACCTCGCTCGACGAGGTCGGCCGGCTTTGGCGCGAGGAACTGGCGCTCAACGTCACGCTGTTTGCCGGGATCTCCTCGATCCTGCTCGTCATCCTCTATGCCTATTACACCCAGGTGAAGCGCGCCCGCGACGCCGACGACATCTTCGTGGAATCGAACCTGCGCGTGGAGACGGCGCTGTCGCGCGGCCGCTGCGGCCTCTGGGATTTCGATTTCGAGAGCCGCGAATTCTTCTGGTCGCGCTCAATGTACGACATGCTCGGCCTGCCGGGCTCCGACAAGACGATGGGCTTCGGCGACGCCGCGCGGCTGATGCATCCCGATGACGGCGGGCTCTACGAGATCGCGCGCGTCATCGGCAAGGGCGCGTCCGCCCAGGTCGACCAGATCTTCCGCATGCGCCATGCCGGCGGCCACTATGTCTGGATGCGGGCGCGCGCCCAGGTGATCCGCAGCAATTCCGGCCGTATGCACCTGATCGGCATCGCCATGGACGTGACCGAACAGCATAGGCTCGCCCAGCGCTACGCAGAAGCCGACCAACGCCTGGCCGACGCCATCGAATGCACCTCGGAAGCCTTCGTGCTCTGGGACAAGAACGATCGGCTGGTCATGTGCAACACGCATTTCCAGCAGGCCTATGGCCTGCCGGACAGCGTGCTCGTGCCCGGCACCGAGCGCTCGACCGTCAATGCCGCCGCCGCCCGGCCTGTCATCGAACGGCGGATTTCCGATGCCGACGGCTCCGGCTATTCGCGTACGACGGAGGTGCAGCTTGCCGACGAGCGCTGGCTGCAGATCAACGAGCGGCGCACCCGCGACGGCGGCAGGGTCTCGGTCGGAACCGACATCACGCTGATGAAACGCCATCAGGAGCGGCTGCGCGAATCCGAGCGCCGGCTGATGGCGACGATCGGCGATCTGTCCGCCTCGCGCCAGACACTGGAGATCCAGAAATCCGAGCTTTCGACGGCCAACGCCAACTATCAGGCGGAGAAGGAACGCGCCGAGGCTGCCAACAAGGCGAAATCGGAATTCCTCGCCAACATGTCGCATGAGCTGCGCACGCCGCTCAACGCCATCCTCGGCTTCTCGGAAATCCTGCAGAACCAGATGTTCGGTCCGCTCGGCTCGCTGAAATACGACGAATATGCCCGCGATATCCATGACAGCGGCAAACATCTGCTCAACGTCATCAACGACATTCTCGACATGTCAAAGATCGAAGCCGGCCATGTCAGGCTGCATTGCGAGCGCATCGATCTTGTGCCGCTGATTGAGGAAAGCCTGCGCTTCACCGCCATGCCCGCGGCTGAAAAGAACATCGTCATCGAACAGCGCATCTGCTCCGGTCTGACGCTGATGGCCGACCGCCGGGCGATGAAGCAGGTGCTGCTCAACCTGCTCTCCAATGCGGTGAAGTTCACCGACAATGGCGGCCGCATCGCGGTACGCACCCGCCGCGTCGACGGCGCCGTCGTCGTCACCATCGCCGACACCGGCATCGGCATTCCACGCTCGGCGCTGTCGAAGATCGGCCAGCCCTTCGAGCAGGTGCAGAGCCAATATGCCAAGAGCAAGGGCGGCTCCGGCCTCGGGCTCGCCATCTCCCGCTCGCTGACCTTGCTGCATGGCGGTCGCATGAAGATCCGCTCACGCGAAGCGGTCGGCACCGTAATCTCGCTGCGTATTCCCGACGATATCTAGACCCGACCTCATTTAGCCGGCCGATGCGGCGGTGAAAACCGCCAATTGGGCGGCGAAAGCACGCTTATATGCCGGCCGCGCTTCGCCGCGGGCGACATAGGCGGAGAGATTCGAATATTCTTCCAGTATGCCTGATCCTTTCAACCTGAGAAGCACCGTCACCATCAGCAGGTCACCGGCGCTGAACGCGCCGTCGAGCCAGTCGGCACCGCCAAGGCGACGGGAAAGATCGTCCAGCCGTTTCCGGATGCTGGCCTCGAGGGCAGAAAGGCGCTGGTCGTACCAAGGCTTGTCGCGCTCGAGGATCATGACGAGAGCGCGGTCGAAGATCGGTGTTTCCACCGTGTTGAGCGCGGCAAACATCCATGTGAGCGCGCGCGCCCGGGCATTCGCATCGTCCGGCAGCAGGCCCGGATGGCGCTCTCCGATATGAAAGACGATCGCTCCGGACTCGAATAAAGCGAGATCGCCTTCTTCATAGGTCGGGATCTGCCCGAAAGGCTGAAGTGCGAGATGCGCGGGTTCTCTCATCGTCTTGAACGAAACAAGACGAACGTCGTAAGGCTGGCCCACTTCTTCGAGCGCCCAGCGAACGCGCATGTCACGCGCCAGCCCCCTGCCGCGATCGGGCGACCGTTCAAAGGCAGTGATGGTAATCGTCATTGGTGTTCTCCATAGCTTTGTCCTGAAGACGACTGGCTAAACGAGAATCCGACAGGCCATGCTCGAGATAATCCTCGCGGTCGTTCCATCTGATGTGAGATCAGGCTTTCACGACATTCAGGAATATTTTCCGAACCGCTTTCGACAGCCGCTTCATTTCCGCTTCCAGTGTCTTGATGTCAGGGCAGTCGCCGGCGCGGCAGGCGAGTTCGACGAGGCCCGCCGGCGCATCCTTCGGATCGAACAGGCCGTCGATGGAGAGGCGGATCAGCTGCGAAAGTCGGGTATAAAGCGTGAAGGCCTCGAGGCATAGGTCGAGATCGACGGTTGCCATCAGCCGGTCGCCAATCACCTTCAGGGCCTCGCCGGTGCTCATCCCATTGACCGCAATGCCGACGCCCCTGGTCGGCGCGATCAGTGCGAGATATTGGGCGATGAATTCGAGATCGATGACGCCGCCGGGAATGAGCTTCAGGTCCCACGGGCTGGAGGGCGGCTTTTCCTTGTCGATCAATTCGCGCATCTCGGCGACATCATGCGCCACCTTGGCAATATCGCGATCGGCCGACAGCACCTCGCGGACGATGTGTTCCGCCTCGGCGATCAGGCTCTCATTGCCGCAAATCAGCCGGGCGCGGCTGAGCGCCATATGTTCCCAGGTCCATGCCTCTTCGCGCTGATACTTGCCGAAGGCATTGATGCGGGTGGCGACCGGCCCCTTGTTGCCGGATGGGCGCAGCCGCATGTCGACCTCATAGAGCACGCCTTCGGCGGTCGGCGCCGACAAAGCGGCCATCAGCCTCTGGGTGATGCGGGTGAAGTAACGCGTCGCATCGAGCGGCTTCGGCCCATCGGATTCGGAGGCCGCGTCGTCATAATCATAGAGCAGGATCAGATCGATGTCGGAACCGGCCGTCAGCTCGAAGCTGCCGAGCTTACCCATGCCGGCGACAGCGATGCGCCCGCCGGGATAGTCGCCGTGTGCTGCCCGCATCTCGCCGACCACGGCATCGAGTGCCGCCGCAATGATGAGGTCGGCGAGATGGGTGAAGGCGCGTGCGGCCATCACGCCGTTGATCGCGCCTGTGAGCAGGCGGATGCCGATCAGGAAGCGTTGCTCGGCGGCGAAGATGCGCAGCCGGTCGAGCACCTCTTCATAGTGGCGTGCCTGGGCAAGCGAGCCCTTCAGCCGTTCGCCGAGATAATCGCGCGTCGGCAGCTCGGCCATCAGGCCGGGATCGAGCATGCCGTCGAAGACATGCGGCTTGGCGGCGATCACCTCGGCAAGCCGGGGTGCGGAGGACATGATGTTGACGATCAGCGACAGCAGCGCCGGGTTGCTGCCGAGCAGCGAGAACAGCTGGATACCGGATGGAAGACCGGAGATGAAGCTGTCGAAGCGCAGCAGCGCCTCGTCGGCGCGCTTGCTTTCACCAAAGACCCGCAGGAGCTCCGGCGCCAGCTCCGTCAGCCTTTCACGCGCCTCGACCGATTGCGTCGCCCGGTAGCGGCCGTAATGCCAGGTGCGGATGATACGGGAAATATCGGACGGTCTGGTAAAACCGAGTTTCTTCAGCGTCTCCAGCGTATCCGGGTCGTCGCCCTGGCCGGTGAAGACGAGATTTCCGGTGTCGGTGGAAAGCCTGCTCTCCTGCTCGAAGAGGTGGGCATAACGCCGCTCGACCGTTTTCAGCACGCCGACCAGCCGCTCGGAGAAGCTCGGCGTGTCGGAAAAGCCCATCATGAAGGCGATACGCTTCAGGTCCGCATCCGTCTCCGGCAGCAGGTGGGTCTGCTCGTCGCGCACCATCTGGATGCGATGCTCGACATCGCGCAGGAACCAGTAGGCCTCCGTCAGTTCGTCGCGGGTCTCCGCGTCGATCCATTTCGCCTTGGTGAGTTCACCGAGCGTCTCCTCCGTCGCCCTGCCACGCAATGCCGGCATGCGACCGCCGGCAATCAGCTGCTGCGTCTGGACGAAGAATTCGATCTCGCGAATGCCGCCGCGGCCGAGCTTGACGTTATGCCCCTTGACCGCAATGGCGCCGTGGCCCTTATGCGCGTGGATCTGACGCTTGATCGAATGGATATCGGCAATCGCCGCGTAATCGAGATATTTGCGGAAGACGAAAGGGGCGAGCCCGCGCAGGAAATCGCCGCCCGCGGTCAAGTCGCCGGCAACGGCACGCGCCTTGATGAAGGCCGCCCGCTCCCAGTTCTGGCCCCTGCCCTCGTAATAGATCATCGCCGCATCGACCGGGATCGCCAGCGGCGTCGAGCCGGGATCGGGGCGCAATCTGAGATCGGTGCGGAAGACGTAGCCGTCGGCTGTCCGCTCCTGCAGGATGCGCACCAGCCGGCGCATCATTCTGGGAAAGACCTCGATCGCGTCATCGGGGTCGGGCACGATGCCCGCCTGTTCGTCGAAAACGACGACGAGGTCGATATCGGAGGAATAGTTGAGTTCGGATGCGCCGAGTTTGCCCATGCCGAGCACGATCAGCCCGGAGCCCTCGCTCGGTGCCGCCACATCCCGCAGCCTGAGCTTTCCACCCTCATGCGCCGAAAGCAGCAGATGGTCGATCGCGGCGGCAACCGAAGCTTCGGCAAGCTCGCTCAGCCAGGCCGTCGTCGCCCGCCCGTCGAAGATGCGCGCGAGATCGGCGAGTGCAACGAGGAAGGCCACCTTGCGCTTGATGATGCGCAGCCTGCTCATCACCACGGATTCCGAAAGTGCTGCCCCCTCGCCGTCCCGCTGCCAGCAGCGCCGCGCATCGGCGACCAGCGCCTCGATCTGCGGCTCCAGCGGTTGGGTGATGGCGCCGGCGAGGATGGCGGGATCGAGATTGACGATTTCGCGCAGATAAGGCGACAGCGTCAGCACGGCCGCGATGAAATCGCAAAGCGGGCTCTCCGTCTTCAGCATCGCCGCCACCGACGGCTCGTGTCTGCCGGCCTCCTGAAGGTCGGCCAGCGCCAGCTTCAACTCCGTCTGGTTCAGCGGACGCAGCAGCCCTTCGGCCACATTCTTCAGGCCATGCGTCGATTTCGTCAGCATGCACTCTCCCTGCTTTAGCGCCGAAGGAACGGTCCCGCAGAATCGCGGGAACGCCTCCTTCGACCAGCATTAAACTAGGGTCTTGGCGGCAAACCGCCAATATACGATTCAACCGATCGTGTTTCGGCGGAAAAGCTCAGGCAGCCTTGGCGGGGAAGATCATGCTGACGGTCAATCCGCGCTTTTCGGGCTTGTCGGGATCGGTATCGGAGAGTTCCAACCGGCCGTTGTGCAGCTCCATCACCGCTTCCACCAGCGAAAGCCCGAGCCCCGTTCCCGGCTTCGATCGGCTTTCATCGAGGCGGACGAAGCGCTTCACCACGTCGTCGCGCCTGTCGGCCGGAACGCCCGGCCCATGGTCGGCCACCGAAAGGCAGATGCCATCCGGGCGGCGGGCGAGCTTCAGCGTTACCTTGCCTGCTCCTTCCGTATCGGAGGAATATTTGATGGCATTGTCGAGCAGATTGAAGATTGCCTGGCCGATCAGCTCTCGATTGCCCTGCACCTCGACATCCGGCTCGATGCTGGAGCTGAGGCCGAGCCCGGCTTCCTCCGCTGCTGGTTCGTAGAGCTCGGCGCTGTCGGCGACGATGGCCGAAAGCTCCACGGGCGACATCTCGGCCGCGACCGATCCGGCCTCGACGCGGGAGATCATCAACAGCGCATTGAAGGTGCGGATCAGTTGGTCCGATTCCGAAATGATGCCTTCGAGGGCTGCGCGCCGCGCCGCGCCGTCACCGATGTCCAGCGCATCGGCCGCCTTGTTGCGCAGCCGCGTCAGCGGCGTCTTGAGATCGTGGGCGATGTTGTCGGAGACCTGCCGCAGGCCCTCGTTCAGCTTCTCGATGCGCTCCAGCATGGTGTTCAACGATATCGACAAGCGGTCGAATTCATCGCCGGATCCGCCCACAGGCAGGCGCTGCGACAGGTCTCCGGCCATGATCTTCTTGCTCGCATCCGACATGCGGTCGATGCGTTTCAGCGCGTTGCGGCCGATGGCGAACCAGATGATGATGGCGCCGAGCCCCATGATCGCCAAGGCAACCATCAGCGCCTGGCGCACCAGCAGACGGAAACGCTCGGGGTCGCCAAGGTCGCGGCCGATCAGGATTCTGAGGCCATTGTCGAGAACGAAGATATTGGCAATCGCCTTGTGGCGGCGCTCGATGCCGCTGTCGGTATAACGCTGGTAGCCGAAGGGCGCGGAGGTCCAGCCGATCTCCTCGAAGACCCCCGGCTGCACCGAGGCGACGTTGCCGGCGAGAATATCGCCTGAGGGACCGGCGATGATGTAGAGGTTGGCGCCCGGCTGGCGGGCACGCCGCTCCATCATGCGCAGCAGAAGGTTCATGCCGCCGGTGTCATAGGCGCGCTGCACCTGCTCCACCTCCTGCCTGACGGCGTCGCGAATCTGGCCCGACAGCAGCCTTTCCGACATTGCCGTCACATAGAAGACGAGCGTCGCGGCACAGATGGCGAAAAGCAGGATATAGAGTGCCGAAAGGCGGACTGCGGTGGACTTGAAGAGAACCTTGAAACGGCTCATCCCTCATCCTTGATCATGTACCCCGCGCCGCGAATGGTCTTCAGGAGCGGCTGGCTGTAGTCCTTTTCGATCTTCGAGCGCAGTCGCGAGACATGGACGTCGATGACGTTGGTCTGCGGGTCGAAGTGATAGTCCCAGACATTTTCGAGCAGCATGGTGCGGGTCACCACCTGGCCGGCATTCTTCATCAGATATTCCAGCAGGCGGAATTCGCGCGGCTGCAGCGGGATCTCCTTGCCGCCGCGGCGCACCTCGTGGGAGAGCCGGTCGAGTTCGAGATCGCCGACGCGATAGACGACGTCCTGATCCGGCGTGCCCTTGCGGCGGCCGAGCACCTCGACGCGTGCCAGCAACTCGCTGAAGGCATAGGGCTTCGGCAGGTAATCGTCGCCGCCGGCACGAAGACCGGTCACGCGGTCATCGACCTGGCCGAGCGCCGAGAGGATGAGGACCGGCGTATGGATGGCCTTGCGGCGCAACTCGCTGATGACGGAAAGCCCGTCCCGGCGCGGCAGCATGCGGTCGATGACGATCACGTCGTAGGTATTTTCCGACCCCATGAACAGGCCGCTCTCGCCGTCGCTGGCGTGATCGGCGACGATGCCCGCCTCGCGAAAGGCTTTCGTGAGGTAGACCGCGGCTTCGAGATCATCTTCGATGATGAGAATCTTCATGCGGCCGACATTACCCGCCGGCTGCGTTTCGGCAAGACTCAAAGCATCTTCCTGCGGGGCGGCGCTCATGGCGATCATCCTTCAAGGTCAGAAGAATCGAGCCGCGCGGAGTTTCGTCCGCACGGCTCCAAGTTGTCTTGAGGGATCAGCCCTGGCCGTTGATCGGAAGCGCGACGAAACGGCTTCCTTCATTGGACTGGATCTGGAAGAGCGCGCGGGTGCGCCCGTCCTTCTTGGCCTGGTTCAGCACCCTGACGACATCGTCGGGGCTGGCGACCTCCTGGTTGTTGACCGAAGTGATCTTTTCGCCTTCCTTGATGCCCTTGTCGGCAGCGTCGGAGTCCGGATCGATGCCTGTTATCGCCAGGCCCTTGCCATCGTCAGACGGGCCAACCGTCAGGCCGAGATCGGCAAGCGCCTTTTCGGAAGCCGGTGCCTCAGGCTGCTGCGGCTGGCTGTTGTCATCGGCGGACGCATCCTTCTGGTCGATCGGCAGCGTACCGAGTTCGACGGTGAGAGGCTGGGCCTTGCCGGCGCGCCAGACCGAAAGCTCGACCTTGCTGCCCGGCTGCATCGCGCCGATGCGGCGGCTGAGATCACGCGCATCCTTGATCGTCTCACCGTTCAGAGCGGTGACGACGTCGCCGGCTTTCATGCCGGCCTTGTCACCCGGCGAACCGGCCTGCGGGGCAACCACGAGGGCGCCGCTCGGCTCGGAGAGACCGATGGATTCAGCGATATCCTTGGTCACCGGCTGGATCTGCACACCCAGCCAGCCACGCGAGACCTGGCCGTCCTTCATCAGGTCGGCAACGACGTCCCTGGCGGTCGAGGCGGGGATGGCGAAGGCAATGCCGACGCTGCCGCCCGACGGCGAGAAGATCGCGGTGTTGATGCCGACGACTTCGCCGCTGAGGTTGAAGGTCGGACCGCCGGAGTTGCCGCGGTTCACGGCGGCATCCACCTGCAGGTAATCGTCATAAGGACCGGAGCCGATATCGCGGCCGCGGGCCGAGACGATGCCGGCTGTGACCGTGCCGCCGAGGCCGAAGGGGTTGCCGACGGCAACGACCCAGTCGCCGACGCGGACGTTGTTGTCGTCGGCCCAGTTGACGTAGGTGAACTTCTTGCCCTTGCCGTCGACCTTCAGCACGGCGAGATCGGTGCGCGGATCCTTGCCGATCAGCTTGGCATCGAGCTCGGTGCCGTCATTCGTGACAGCGACGAAGGCCTGGCCATCAGAAACGACGTGGTTGTTGGTGACGATATAGCCGTCCTCGGAGATGAAGAAGCCGGAACCCTGGGCGACGGGGCGGAGGCGACCCTTGCCGCCCGGACCATTCGGGCCGCCATTCGGTCCGTTCTGGCCGAAGCGCCGGGAATGGCCCTGCTGATCATTCGGATCCTGGCCGAACTGCTTGAAGAACCGCTTCAGCGGATGATCGTCGGGAAGGTCGTCGAAGCCGCGGCCGTTGAAATCGAAGGAGAAGCCGTCATTGTTGTCGGCGACGGGGTTGACGCGGTTTTCGACCCGGACGGAAACGACGGCCGGAGAAACGGCGTCGACGACATTGGCGAAGCTCGGAACGGCAGGCGCCTGAATCTTGACAGCTTCGGCATAAGACCGGGTGATTTCGAGCGGAACGCCGGTTGCGAGCACAGCGGCTGCGATACCGGCGACGGTAGAAGCCTTGAGCACAGTAGCGAGGGACGGACGTCCGTTGAAATTCTTGAGCATTGGAGCACCTTCTCTTGTTCTTAAACCTTCAGACCGGCGGCGCCGGATCAGTCGATGACGAAAGATATAGGACGCCGCACCTTACTGCGAACTGTCCGGCCAATGAAAAGTTCGTAATGTTTGCAAGGTTTGTTTTCGGCCAAACGTGCCGCCGGCCTCTCTGGCGGCTAGAAAATGCTCGCCTGCCGGCCAGCCTGGTCGATTATTTCCTGAGAAGCTCGCTCAACTTCGCCTGCTCGTCTGCCGTCAGCTTGCTGCCGGTCGGCTT